>JAFMIX010000056.1 GCA_017853785.1 Verrucomicrobiales bacterium | reverse complement strand
CCCATGCACGGCGTGAACTTGTGTTCCTTCGCGCGGCGGGCGATGACGGGCAGCACCGCCCTCACGTCCGCGATGAGGATGTCGGCGCTCTGCATCATCTGCACGGCGTAGCACGTATCGCCCACGTCGCTGCTGGTGAGGCCGAAATGAAACCAGCGGCTGGCGTTGTCGTTGATCGCCTCAGCGACGGCGGTGGTGAAGCCGATGACGTCGTGGTTTAGTGTCTTTTCCAGTTCGCGCTGGCGGGCGACGAGACCGGGGAGGTCGGCAAACCATTTATCACAACCGGCTTTGATCTTCTGGAAATCTTTCGCGGGGACGACGCCTTCCCTCACCAACGCTTCGCTGGCGAGGAGTTCGATCTGCAACCAGATCTTGAGTTTGTTTTCGTCGGTCCAGATGGCCCGCATTTCGGGGCGCGAGTAACGCGTAATCATGGTTCAATTAAAACGGAAAAGGGCGGAACTAAAAAGGCGGAAGTGCGCGCGGAGGCAGATTCAACTTTTCCGCCCGAGCCAGCGTGATTGCAAAATCACGTTCGCCGCCGTGATGAATCCGCCCCCGATGAGCAGGCGCAGCGTGAATTGTTCGTTGGCATACGCGATCCCCGTCCACGCCGAGAGCCACGCGGGCAGGAACAGCGCCAGCACGCTCGCAAAGACCGGCTCGATGGAATAGATCAGCCCCGCCTCGGTGGCGGTGACGCCGCATTGCCAGCGGTTCATCACCAGATAACCGCCGAGCGTGCAGACCAGCACCAGCACAGTCATGAATCCTGCCGCTGGAACGGAAGCCAATGCCTGCCCGCACGCGGCTCCGCTCGGAATCGTCAGCCATACCAGCGGCGCGCTGAAAAACGCCATCGCCAGAAACATCACGGCGGAAAAGCGCAGCGCGTGATTCCCGGCGTAACGCGGATGTTCGAGCGCCAGGATCTGTCCGGCGAACATCACCGAGCCGGCGAGCGTCTCAAGCTCGCCGCGCCCGAGGCGGAAGGATTTGAAGTCCACGCCCGCCAGCACCGCCGCGCCGCCCGCCACTAGCAGGACGCTGAGCAAGACTTTTCCGGCTGGCCATCGGCGGGAGAGCAGCGCCGTCCATAGCGGGATGAGCACGCTATATCCTTGCGTCAGGAAGGCGGAAGTCGAGGCGGCGGTGTAATTGAGGCCATCCATCTGGAGGAGGATTCCGCCTGCGCCGAAGAACGCGAGCACCACGCCGTGTTCCAGTTCGCGCCGGGACAATTGCCGCCACCATCGCCCCAACGCCAGTGCCAGCAACAGCCCCGCCGCGCCGAAGCGGATCATCACGCCCCACGCCGTGAGAAACCAGCTGTCCCCGCCCGGCAACAGCCGCTGCTGCTCCAGCGAAAGCGCTTTCATGATGGGAAAACTAACGCTCCAAAAGCCGGTGCAGAGGATCAGCATCCGGATTGCGGCGCGGCGGGCGGGGATTTCCGGGGCGGGGGCGGGGCTCACCGGCGCTCCATTTGTTTGCGCGCGGCTTCGAGGATTTTCCGTTCGCGTTCAGTGAGGCTCTGGATGCCATGGGCGGAAATCTTGTCGAGGATGGGGTCTACCTCGCGGCTGATGAATTCCTCTGGCGGCACGACTTCCGGTTCGCTGGCGGCGGCGGGTGTGATCCAGTAGCTTCCGGAGGCGGAAGCCGTCTTCGCAAACTCCGGTTGCCGCGCGCGCGGGCGGGTGGCCCGTTTCCGCCGGGCAAACAACGGATGCTGGTAAAATCTCCAATGGATGAACGCCATCCCCGCCAGCAATCCACCCAGATGCGCCGTGTGCGCGATGCCGCCCGTCGTAGGAAGGACCATGAATGCCACCGCCACCACGAGCGAGAAGATCAGGAAGAGTCGCGCCTTCACCGGCAGGATGAACCACAGCAGGATTTCCGCATTCGGCTCCAGCATGGCGAACGCCGCGAATAGCCCCACGACGCCCGCCGAGGCTCCGATGACCGGCCCGCCAAAGCGGTCTTCGATCACCAAGCCGAGCAGGCCTTGCAGCAGGCCGCCCGCGAGGCCGCTGGCGAAGTAGAGCTTCAAGAAATTCGCCGCGCCGAGCCGTTGCTCGATGAAGCGGCCAAAGAACCAGATGCCCAGAAGATTGCCTACCAGATGCCAGAAGTTGCCGTGCAGAAATTGGAACGTCAGGAGTTGCCAGACGTGGCCGGCCAGTAAGCCGTCCTTGCTTAAAGCGAGCCAACGATAAATTAAACCTGTCGCTAGAAACTGCTGGAGCACGAATGCGACGCTGATGCCAACCATCAGGACGACGCTCGCCGACCACTGCCAGCGCCGGGCCTCGTCCCGCATATAATCTCGATCAGCCAATCCCATGGTGGAACAAAACTAGTTCGCGCTCCGCGAAGTATCAACGGGCAATTTCTGCCGCTTTTTGCGCCACCAGAACATCCGCTCCCGGCCCTCGCGGTTGGGCAGCGAGCGCGGCACCCAATCGGCCAGCAGTTCAAAGTGCGGTGTGAAGCGCGCGACCAATTCCTCCCGCGTGGAAGGAAACGGCGGTTCGCCCTCGCACACGATGTAGTTCACGGCGAGATAATGGCCGCCCGGTTTCACCCAGCCCGCAGCGGCGCGGACGTAGGCCTCGCGGTCGGCGGGGTTGATGGCGCAGAAGAGCGTGTGCTCGAACAGCCAGTCGAACGGGAACGGCGGTTCGTCGTGCAGGAAATCCGCCAGCCGGAACTGCGCGGTTAAACCCGCCGCCCGCGTCCGCTCCTCGCTCAAGCGGATGGCGCTAGGCGCGATGTCGTAGCCGTAGACGCGGAAGCCGCCGCGCGACCAGGCGAGCGCGTCGTGCCCCGTGCCGCCGCCGGGGACGGCGACGGTTGCGCCGGGAAGCTGCGGGTGCGCGGCGAGAAAATCCACGAGGCCGGGCGAGGGCGTGCCTTTTTCCCACGGCATATCACCGGTTTGGTAACGCAACTCCCAATCAGTCTGGCTCATGATTGAATCAACCCATCGACCAACTCGACCACCTTGGGTGCGCGGGCGGCGAGCTTGGCGTCGTGCGTGGCGATGACGAGCGTGGTCTGGCATTCGTCGCGCAGGGCGCAGAGGAGGTCGATGATCTCGCCGCCGGTATGGGAGTCGAGATTGCCGGTGGGCTCGTCGGCGAGGATGAGTTCGGGCGAATTGATCATCGCACGGGCGATGGCCACGCGCTGCTGCTCGCCGCCGGAGAGTTCGTAGGGCCGGTGCTCCAGGCGTTCGCCGAGGCCGACGCGGGTGAGGAGTTCGCGGCCGCGCCGGGTGGCATCGCCAGCGGAGACGCGGGCGATACGGGCGGGCAGGCAGACGTTCTCCAGAGCGGAGAGTTCGGGCAGCAGATGATAGGCTTGGAAGATGAAGCCGACTTTGCTGTTGCGCAGCTCGGCCATTTTTGCCGGCGAAAGCTGGGCGAGGTTTTTTCCGGCGAAGGAGATTTCGCCGGTGTCCGGTTTGTCGAGGCCGCCCAGGAGGTGAAGCAAGGTGCTTTTGCCCGCGCCCGACGCGCCGCGCAGGGCGACGAACGCGCCGCGGTCCACGGCGAGGTCCACGCCGCGGAGGACTTCGAGCTGGCGCTTGCCCATGCGGTAGGTGCGGCCGAGGCTGCGCGCGATGATGAGCAGGTCACTCATAACGCAGCGCCTCCACGGGGTTGAGCCGGCTCGCGTGCCACGCGGGCAGCGCGGCGGCGACCAGGCAGATGATGAGCGAGCCGCCGCAGATGATGGCGACGTCGCCGGGGATGACGAGCGCTGGCAGATTGTAAAAGCCGTAGATGCTGGCGGGGAAAAGTTCCATGCCCGTCCACTTGCGCATGACGAGCAGAAACTCGTTGCGATAGCGGATGGCGGTCAAGCCAAGCGCCACGCCGCAGGCGACGCCGGCGATGCTGACGATGAGGCTTTGCATCAGGAAGACGGACATGACCTGGCGGCTGGTCGCGCCGACGGCTTTCATGAGGCCGATCTCGCGGGTCTTCATCATGATGAACGTGATGAGCGTGCAGGTGATGCCGAATGCCGCGACCAGCACGATGAAGAACAGGATGTAGAGCATCATCTGTTTCTCCACGAGGACGGATTGCAGCATGGGGCTTTGTTCGAGCCAGGTGCGGATGCCGAAGCTGTCGCCGAGCGCGGGGCGCAATTCCTCGCGCACGAACGGCGCGCGCATGGGATCGGTGAGTTTCACGAGCAGGCCGTGCACGGAGTCTTCCAGATCATACAAATCCTGTGCGTTCTCCAGCGAGGTGATGATGAAGGAGAGGTTGTATTCGTAGAAGCCCACGTCGAAAACCCCGCGCACTTCGTAATCTTGCGGCAGGATGCCTTCCTTGCCTTGGCTCTGCTGCATCCGTTGCAAGTCGCGGATGGAATACACTGAGATGTGATCGCCGACGTTCAGGCCCTGCGCCGCCGCGAAATCACAGCCGACCACCACGCCGCGCCCGCTCAAGTCGAATTTGCCGGCGATGATGCTCTTGGGCAGGGTGCTGATGCTGCTCTCGGTGCGTGGGTCCACGCCGCGCACGAACGGTGCGGCGACGCTCTTTTGCTCGCCGGCCTTGGGGATTTCCACCAGCAGCGGCCCGATGATGAAGGGCGAGACGCCGATGACGTTTTTGTTCGAGGCGATGATTTCCGCGACGAGCGAATGGTGCGCCATGGTGCCGTTGTCACTGTGGGCGATGGTGAGGTGCGCCTGGAAGCCGAAGATTTTTTCCTTCAGGTCGCGGTCGAACCCGCTCATGACGCTGATGACGATGATGAGCACAGCCACACCGAGCATGACGCCGATGACGGAGATGAGCGTGATGACCGATACGAACGTCCGTTTGGGACGCAGGTAGCGGAGCGCAAGCAACAGCTCAAAAGGCAAAGCCGACATGGGCGGGAGCTTACCGGCGGGGCGGGGGCGGGTCAACGCGCGGCGCGAGAATCCGCTTGCCCGGGCCCGGCGCGCTTTGCTAGAAATTTCTTCGTTCACAGGGTCTCAAACAAACAACCAACCAAGGACATTATAAAACTATTCCTCAAACCGACCGTCGCGGCTTTGCTGGCGATGAGCCTAGCCATCACCCTCACCGCACACGCCGAGAAGAAAGAAAAAGCCGAACCCAAGGGAGAAGCCAAAGGCAAAGCCCAAGCACCTGGCCAGCTGAAGCCCAAAGGCGTTCCCTACGCTGGCACGCTCTCGGCCAAGACCGCCGAAAGTGTCACCATCAAGAAGAAAGTCGCGGAAAAGACCTTCACCGTGACCTCCGCCACCAAGATCACTAAAGCGGGCAAGCCGGCCACGCTGGCTGATGCCACCGTCGGCGAAGAGGCCGCGGTCTACGCCGTGGAAAATGAAGCCAAGTCGCTCCGGCTCGGCGCGAAGCCCGAAAAGACTGATGGCGAAAAGAAAGAGAAGAAAGAAAAGAAGTCCGAATAAACCGGTCCGGCAATCATTCTTCAAGGCAGGCCTCGCGGCCTGCCTTTTTTGTTGCCCGGATCAGCGCCGCCACCAGCCGGTCTTGCCCTTCGGGTTTTGGGGGGGCGCGCTGGTGTATTTGCGCACCAGCAACTGGCTGCGGGCGGCTTCGAGCGCCATGCGGAATTCATCGTAGCTCAAAAAGCGGTCCTCGGGATGTTTCGCGAGGACTTTGAGCAGGGCGTCGCTGGTCGGTTGGGTGATTTCCGGCAGCACCTGATTGGGCGGGGTCAGCGGGGTGAAGACATGGGCTTTGACCACTTCCTCCACGGTGGGCGCTTCAAACGGCACATGGCCGGTCAGGGCGTGGTAGAGCGCGGCCCCGAGGCTATACATATCCGAAAGGAAAGTTTCCTGCTCGCGTTTGATTTTCTCCGGCGCGACGTAGTAGGGCGTGCCTTCCGTCTCCTGTCCGATTTCTTGGTAGGTGTCGGCTTTGATGGCGAGGCCGAAGTCCACGAGCTTGGGTTCGTTGTCGGCATTGAAGAGAATGTTGCCGGGTTTGAGGTCGCGGTGAAGCAGGTTGTGTTTGAGCGCCATGTCGAGCGCGGAGGCGATTTTGATGCCGACATCGAGGACGTCGAGTTCGGGCACGCGTTGGAATTTCTCGATGCGCCCGTCTAGGCTGCCGTGGTCGGCGAGTTCCATGACGAGGTAACGCAGGCCCTCCCATTCGTCGAAGCTGTAGATGTGGATGATGTTCGTGTGGTTGAGCGAGGCACAGGCGCGGGCTTCGCGGAAAAAATTTTCCAGCGCGGTGGCATCAGCTGCGAGTTCCGGGCGCATCAATTTGACGGCGACCTCGCGTTGCAGGGTTTTATCAAAGGCGCGATAGACTTTACCCATGCCGCCAGAGCCGATGATGCCGCGCAGTTCAAACTGCCGGAGTTGCATCGGCATCATGAGTTTGTGGCCGCATTTTGGGCACGGGGTGGTGGCGAGCGGCGGGAGGTCGCTTGGGATGAAAACCTTGGTGCCGCAGCCGTTGCAGGCAACCATCTTCAAAGCTTTGTGGACATCCGGGGAATCGCTCATGGTGATGCCACGATAGCACAGGGCCTTGGCGCGACAAGTTGGATATGCGTCAGAAAACCATGGTCCAAAACCCCAAGGTCTTGCTTTGACCCAGCGGCTGGGTTGTGTAAAAATTCGGCGTGCACAAATTCCAGCTCTTCGCAATCAGTGTGCTGGCGGCGGGCCTGCTCGCGGGCGCCGCGCAGGCGGCAACCTACCAATTGGCCGGCGGCGTGACCCTCACCGGCGAAGCCGTATCGCCCAACGAAAAGGGCGTGCTCATCCGTCAGGAGGACGGCTCCTATTCCGAGCGGGTAGCGTGGGATAAGTTCTCCGAGGACGACCTGAAAAAACTCTTGGCCGCCAGTCCTCGCATCGGCCCGTTTGTCGAATCCCTCCTCGAACCGACCATCGAGGAGAAGGTGGCGGCAAACAGGGCTGCCATCGTCATCAAGAACGATTTTGAGCGGCTGCCCCGGCCCGAGCCGAAGTCGTTGGTCACGGGGTTGTTCTCCACCGGCATCGGGCTGCTGGCGTTGTTTTTGATCTATGCGGGAAACCTTTACGCGGGTTACGAAGTCTCCATTTTCCGCGCCCGGGAACCGGGGCTGGTCTGCGGCGTGTCGGCTTTGCTGCCGATCATCGGGCCGATCATCTTTCTCTGCATGCCCACGCAGGTGGAGGACAAGAGCGAAATCGTCCAGGAGCCGGTGCGGGAAAAAGAAGCCTATCACGTCGGCCCTGAGCCCGTTGCCGAACCCGACCCCGAAGTGCTGGCCCAGGAAGCCGCTGCTGTTGCCACCGCGCTGCCACCCACCCAGACCTTCGCTCGCGGGCAGTTCACCTTCAACCGTCGGTTTTTCGAGACCAAGTTCCCCGGCTTCTTCACCATGGTCCGGCGCGAGGCGGACCGTGATCTGGTGCTGCTGTTCAAGACCATGCGCGGCGAATATGCCGTCCAAAGCATCACCCGCATCGAGGCCAATGAACTGCACCTCCAAGTTCAGCACGGCGCCGCATCCGAAGAGGTGATGGTTCCGTTCCTGGAGATCCAAGAGATCCAACTCAAACACAAAGACGCCTGAGCCTCCTCCTCCGCCCGCAACCATACCGCCACATGAAATATCGCACCATTCTGCTCTTCGGCGCCCCCGGCGCGGGCAAAGGCACCCAAGGCAAAATCCTCGGCAACATCCCCGGCCTCTTTCATTGCGCCTGCGGCGATGTCTTCCGCAGCCTCACGATGGCCAATCCCATCAGCCGGATCTTCATTGAGTATTCCCAGCACGGCAAGCTCGTGCCGGACGAACCCACCATCGAACTCTGGCGGCAATCCATCGAGAGTGCCACCCGCTCGGGCCGCTTTCATCCCGAGACCGACATCCTGGTCCTCGACGGCATCCCCCGCAACATCCGCCAGGCCGAAATCCTCCGCGAAACCCTCGATGTTCAGGCCATCTTTTATCTCCACTGCAAAGACATGAACAAGATGGTGCATCGCCTGCAGCGCCGCGCCCTCAAGGAAAACCGGCTGGACGACGTCAATCTCGCCGTCATCCGCAACCGGCTCAAAGTTTACGATCGCGAAACCAAACCGCTGCTCAAATTCTACGGCCGCAAAGTCGTCCACCTCATCGACTCAACCCAGTCGCCCCTCGCCGTCGCCAGTGAAATTTTGAACCACCTCACCGCTGCTACCAAGCCGCGCCGTCGTTCCGCCAAAAAATAATCCGCCGCATCATCCGCCGATGTCCCTGCGCCTCGTCTTCATGGGCACCGCCGAGCTGGCTTGCGCCAGCTTGCTCGCCTTGAAACGTGCTCCCGGCGGCCAAGTCCTTGCCGTCGTCACCCAGCCGGACAAGCCCGGCGGGCGCAAGCTCCAACTCCAACCCCCGCCTGTCAAACAGGCTGCGTTGCGGGAGAATCTCCCCGTCCTCCAGCCCATCCGCGCCCGTGACGAAGCCTTTATTGCCGAACTCCGCGCGCTCGCGCCCGACCTCATTGTCGTCGCCGCCTACGGCCAGATTCTTCCTGTGTCCATTCTGGAACTGCCCCGCTACGGCTGTCTGAATGTCCACACCTCGCTGCTCCCCAAATACCGCGGCGCCTCGCCCGTTCAATCTGCCATCCTTCAGGACCAAGCCGAAACCGGCGTCACCATCATGAAGATGGATGCCGGCCTCGACACCGGCCCCATCCTCACCCAGGCCACCACTCCCATCCGGGCCGAGGACGACGCGCAAACCCTCCATGACCGCCTTGCCCGACTGGGGGCGGAACTGCTTGTGCAGACCATCCCAGATTACGTCTCCGGCAAAATTCTCCCCCGGCCCCAGCCCCTGACCGGTGTCAGCCACACCGCTAAAATCAAAAAGTCCGATGGCCAGCTCGACTGGAGCCTGCCCGCGCGCGTCCTGTGGAATCGCATCCGCGCCTACACTCCCTGGCCTGGCGCATTCGCTCAGCTACCCGCCGAACCGCAGTCCCGCATGCTCAAGATTTGGCAGGCCGAAGTTATCGCCGCTACCGGTGCACCAGGCGAAATCCTTGCTGCCGGCAAAGCCGGCATTGTAATTGCCTGTGGCGAAGGCGCATTGCGCGTGTCCGTATTGCAGCTTGAAGGCGGCAGGCGATTGACCGCGCCGGAGTTTCTCGCGGGATACCGGTTGACCGCTGGCGAAAAACTGAGTTGAACCCGCGAGTCATTCCGTCCGATTTTTAATGTGACAAAACGGCAACAGCTTTGTTACTGTCCAATCAGTGTTGGCATCAGCGATGCTGTTAATGCCAGAGGAAAGAGATTTGCAGTATGTCCGACGAACACAAAAATATTTCGGGCGACGACTTGGTGCGAAATTCCAACCTCTACCGTGAGTTTCAGGCCGAGCGCGAAGAGATACTCAAACACAAGTGGATCGAGTCCGAGAAGGCCGGTTGCGATATCGGTTTCGAGCGCGCGCTCACCGACTGGATTATCAAACATCGGTCCAAATGGCGGAAAAGCCGCCACCAGCACGGATAAACCGGGCAGAACCCTCCTTTAACGCCGCCCCGCGAGGTGGCGAAGGAAAATGAAAACGAATAACTGCGTGTTTCAACGCCGAGAATTTACGGCGCGAAGACCCCTGTTCACCCCCGTCCCCCACCCGCCATGCCTGAAACCATTTCCCTCCTAAACGCCGCCGCCATCCAGCGCGCCCTCACCCGTGTCGCCCACGAGATCGCCGAGCGCAACGATGACAGCGCATCCGTCGTCCTCGTCGGCATCCCGCGCGGCGGTGTCCCCCTCGCCCAACGCCTTGCCGCGCTCCTCAACGAAATCTGGCGCCACCCCGCCCCCTGCGGCAGCCTCGATGTCTCCATGCACCGCGATGACCTCGGCCGTCGCGCCGCCCCCCATGTTCAGCCCACCAACATCCCTTGCGACATCACCGGCAAGACCGTCGTGCTCGTGGACGACGTCCTCTTCAGCGGCCGCACCATCCGCGCCGCGCTCGATGCGCTCAATGACTTCGGTCGCCCCAAACAGATTCAGCTCGCGGTATTGATCGATCGCGGTCACCGCGAACTGCCCATCAAAGCCGATTTCGTCGGCAAAAATGTTCCCACCGCGCCCACGGAAAAAATCCACGTCCGCCTGAACATCGCGGGTCAGGACGACGAAGTCATCCTCGAAAGGAAATGACATGAGCTGGAATCGCAAACATCTCCTCGACATCGAATCCCTCACTGCCGCGGAGATCACCACCGCGCTGGACACCGCCCGCGCCTTCAAGGCCGTCGGTGAACGCGCCATCAAAAAAGTCCCCGCCCTCCGCGGCAAGACCGTCGTCAACCTGTTCGTCGAACCCTCCACCCGCACCCGCATCAGCTTCGAACTCGCCGAGCAACGCCTTTCCGCTGACATCGTCAACTTCTCCGCCGACGCCTCCTCCTTCAAGAAAGGCGAGACC
>JAFMIX010000055.1 GCA_017853785.1 Verrucomicrobiales bacterium | reverse complement strand
GCTTCGCGCCAGCGCGCGGCGGCCTCCGCATCGTCCAGCAGCACCACGACCTGGCCGTTGGTTACGGTGTCGCCCTTCTTGACGCCGATCCATTTCACCATACCCATGAAGCGCGGGCTGATCTCGATGCGCTCCCGGGTGATGATGTAGCCGCTGACGGTGAGCACGATGTCGGCATCCATCCGGTTCGTGGCGGGAGCGGGCGCGGCGGCAGTCTTACCGGATACCGCACCAACAGCGGTGACAGTCGTCCCACCTTTGCGATTCACGGTGCGCTGGCCCTCCTCACGCCACGGCTGCCAGACCAGCACCGCCAGCACGGCGGCGCACGCGACGCCGATGAAGATGAGTTTCATCGTGCCGGTGGAACGCTGCCGGTCAGCAGGATCGATGCGAAGCTGGCTGACTTTGATTTTCGATTCTTCATTCATAGTGATTTGAGCGCGGCGATCACGGGCAGCCGCGAGGCGCGGATGGCGGGCAACGCCGTGCCGATGAGACCGACGACAACGGCAAAAATCAATCCTTTCGCGATGAGCCCCGGCGTGACGCGGAACTCGAAAACGATCTCGCTGAAGGTCTCAAAACCCATCGTGGCGGTGGTGTAGCCGTTCCAATGGAATGCCAGCACGCAACCCAGCACGCCGCCGAGGAGCGCAAGGAACGCGCCTTCCACCAGCAACGCGACGACAACGAAACGCCGCCGGTAGCCGAGGACGCGCAACGTGCCGATCTCGCGCGTCCGGGCGCCGACGGCGGCATACATAGTGTTCATGGCGGCGAATACGGCACCGATAGACATCGTGACGGCGAGGAAGCCGCCGAGCCATTTGATGGGCGCGGCAGTCATGGTCTGCTTACGGTAATATTCCACTTCCTTTTCGACCTTGAGCTTGAACCGGCGGTCGGCCTCGATGCGGGCGATGAGTTTCGCGCCCGCCGCCGCATCTACCGGGCGGATGAGGAAACTGGAATACATGTCGCGCTCGAAGATGGAGCGGCACTCGTCGGCGTCGAGCCAGCACTCGGAATCGAAGGCGCTGCCGCCGCCGGCGAGCCAGCCGACGACGGTGAGAGTCGCGTTGCCGGACTTGAACGATTCGCCGATGTCGAAGTTGGCGAAACGCCGCGCCAGCTTGGCGGAGACGACGACTTCGCGCTTGCCCGGCTCGAACCAGCGGCCGGCGACCAAGTGCACCTGCGGACGCAATTCGCGGCCGCGCGGGGTGACCCCGCGCAGGAGGACGTTCGCCTCGCCGCCGTTGTTGCGGCGCGGCAGGTTGACAAGCGCGAGAACGTCGGCGGAAATGATGGGGTCGCCGGCTTCGTGGCGCGCGATTTCCGGGAAGTAACGGATCTCCTGCAACGTCGCGCGGGAGATCAAGCTGGCGGATTCGGCGGTGGAGCCTTTGCGCACGACCATGAGGTTGCGCGGGTCACCGGTGTTGCCGCTGCTTCGTTCGATGCCCGCAGCCAGCGATTGCAACAGCACGAAAACGAACACGACGAGCGCGATGCCCAGCACCGTGGCGATAGTCGAACGCCAACGGACGAGCGCGTTGCGAAGGCTGTAGCGGATGGGAAGCGCCATATCAGTCGAGAGTTTTGAGCCCCTGCACCACGCTGGTGCGGGCGACCGTCCACATCGGGGCGAGGGCCGCCAGCACGCCGAGCAGCACGGCCACGGAGAACGCCAGCCCCAGCATCTGCGGCGTGACCTCGAACATGAGGAACAGCCCGTTGGTCAAATTCTGGATGTTGATTGAACGGAACAGCACCCACGCACCTCCCGCGCCCAGCACCGCGCCGCCCATCGCCAGCCCGAAACTTTCGGCGAGGATGAAGGCGAACAGTTCGCGGCGGCGAAAACCGAGCGCCTTCAGGATGGCCAGTTCGCGGAAGCGCTCGCGGATGGCCATGCTCATGGTGCTGACCGTCACCAGCAGCAACGCGAAGACGACCACGATGCTGATGCCGCCGATGAGCGTCTTGATGTTCGCCCACATGGAGACGAAGCCCAGCACGAAGGCCCGTTCCGATTCGGCGCGCACCTCGGCGCTGGAGTTTGCGAACGCCTTGTTGATGCGGTCGGTCACGAACGGCACGTCGGCGGCGGAAGCGGCGAGCACCCACCATGTTCCCACCATGCCGGGATTGCCCTGCAACTCATCGAGGTATTTCTGGTGGAACATCACGTTGCGGTCGTCCGCCGTGCCGTGGTAGATGCCGGCGATCTTGAGGTCGAGGTCGCACGGATAAAGCTGGCCGGTGAACGGCATGCGGTCGCCGATCTTCAGGCCGTAGCGGTCCACGGTCATCTGCCCGACGATGCAGGAAGTGCGGTCGGCGAGCCAGGCTTCGTATTGAGCCCGGGGGAGCTTGGCGTCGGAAATCAAGGGCAGCGTACGCGCCGGGTCCACGGCGAACTGCGCGAAGCTGGTGAATTTTTCGTCGCCCTTGTAAAGCCCGCCGAAAAAGGTGAACGGCGAGACCGCCACGACGCCGGGGATGCGCTCAAGTATCGGCATCTGGCGCGCCGGCAACGGCTGGGCGAGGGAGACCTTGCTGCGGACGATGATGCGGAGGCTGGAGCCCTCGTCGTTGATGGGGTTGGTCAGCTCGCGGAGCGCGACCTGCAGGGTGATCAACAGGAACAGGCTTGCCGCCACGCTCGACACCGAGAGCAGCAACCGCCGCCGGTTGCGGAAGGCGTTGCGGATGACAAAGCCGGAGAGGTTCATGGGGTCAATTCGTCAGCTCACCTTTTTCCAGATGGATGCTCCGCGAGCCGAAGGCCGCCGCCTTGGGGTCGTGCGTAACCATGATGACGGTCTTGCCGGCCTGCCGGCTCAGGGATTGCAGGATGCCGAGAACCTCCTGTGCGGAGTGCGAGTCCAGATTGCCCGTCGGTTCGTCAGCCACGACGAGGCGCGGGTCGGTGACGAGGGCGCGGGCGATGGCCACGCGTTGTTCCTGACCGCCGGAAAGTTGCTTCGGCAGATGATGCATCCGGTCGGCGAGCCCGACGAGTTCCAGCGCGGCGTGAACCTGACGCCGGCGCTGTGCCGGCCCCAGCCGCGTGAGCAACAATGGCAGCTCGACGTTCTCGAATGCGGTGAGGACGGGAATCAGGTTGAACGTCTGAAAAACGAAGCCGACATTCTGGTTGCGCCAATCGGCGAGCTGCGACTCGTTGAGCTTGGTCACATCCACGCCTTGCACCAGACACTCGCCGCTCGTGGGCCGGTCCACACCGGCGATGATGTGCAGCAAGGTGGACTTACCCGAACCGGACGGCCCCATCAACGTAAGGAATTCGCCCGCCGCGATGGCAAGCGAGATATCATGGAGCGCGGTGACCTGAATTTCCCCCTGCGCGTAAATCTTCGAGAGGTTGCGGATGCTGACGATGTTTTCCCGGTCGGACATAAGCGGAGAATCAATAGGCCATGCGGAGACAAAAGGCAATTCGGCGTTGGAGTGCTTCCACCTGACGTTATGCGAAACCGTGGAACTGTGACCAGCTCAGCGAACCGGGGCGTTGGTCTTGCCGCCGGCAGGAGTCTCCTCGAGAAACTTTTCCAAGATGGACAGGTAGCCATCGAGCGAGCCGCTGACTTCCGGGCCGAGTTCGCGCTTGAGTTCCCGCAACTGATTCACTGTCGACCGGGCTTCGCGGCGGATGTCTTCCACGTTCAACTTCCCGGTCATAAGACCACCGACCAGCTCGTTGAATTTCCCGACCGCCTCGGGCGCACTTGCAAGCATCTGCTCGCGAATCTGGCGGAGAGAATTTGTCTGTACGGCAGGCAGCCGCAGCATCGCAGCCAATTCCGCATCAGGCTTGACCGTCTCGGGCCTGGAATCCACCGCAGGTGGATTAGTCGGCGCGGCGACGACCGGCAGCGGGCTGGCGAATTTCGGCGCAACGGCGTTCGTGCCAAACGTCAAGCTCGCCACGTTGGACCGCGCCGCGGTGTTTTTGCCCGCGTCGGGACTTTGCAATTCCACGCTGGCGGCAGACACAGAAAGGACCTGGCCAGAATACCGGTCGCCGTTCTGCATTGTCATAATGCTAGCCCACGCCGCGAACGGCAGGCCGCCGCTGAATCCGATTCCGAGCAGCGCGAGCAACGATGTAAATCTCATGGCGGGAAGTTAGTTCAACCGGATTCGCTCCGCAAACGAAGTCTCCAGCCGAAAGCCCGCACCGGCTTTCCGAAGTCCCCGCAAGAATGTTGCGGCTGATTCTGGCACTCCCCGGCGGACGGCATTTTTTGGAGCAGGCTATTATTGTAACCGACGCATGGCTGATTTCGTCTGTCCGCTGCAGATGCAAATGGAATCAAAACACATCAGAATCCGACAGCCGCAGCGTGATGGATTCACGCTGATCGAGCTACTGGTGGTAATTGCCATCATCGCGATCCTGGCCGGCCTGCTTTTGCCCGCCCTGGCTCGCGCCAAGGAGGCCGGCAAGCGCATCCAATGCCTCAACAACCTCCGCCAGTTCGGTCTCTCCATGATGATGTATGTGGATGAGAACGACGGACAGTATTGCCCGCGCGCGCATCCCAAGCGCTGGCCAAGCCGCTTGCAGGAAAGTTTCCGCTACGAAAAAATGCTGCTCTGCCCCAGCGACGTCCCCAACCCCGCCACCGGCGGCAACATCGGGAGCTGGGCGATTGACGGCGCGCCACGCAGTTACATATACAACTCGTGGAACGATTATTACCTTTCCATTTACGGGCGGGCGAACTGGCGTCAGACCGCCGCGACGAACGAATTCGCCATCCGCGAAACCAGCATCAAGCAACCTTCAGAGACCTGCGTCTTCGGCGAAAAAGAATCCGCCTACGGCGATTGGTATCTCGATTCCGAAACCTGGGAGGACATCGTGAAGCTGGACCAAAGCCGGCACTCCAGCGGCAAGAAGGACAGCGATGGCAACGGCGGCGGCGGCTCGAATTTCACCTTTGCCGACGGTAGTGCGCGGTTTCTCCGGTTTGGCCGCTCCAGTTCTCCCATTAATATGTGGGCGATTACCGACTCAGGTCGGGCGAACGGGTTGCTGCCCTAACCCAGCCAGTCGGAAAGCAAACTACCGCGCCGCCCAGTCGACCCGGCAGTTGCTCGCCTTTGGCCGGCGGCAGCCTGTCTCTCTCCCTGGGGAAACACTAGCTTGTACTGGCGTTTTGCGAGGCACATTCGTGCGCCCGGCCCAGAAATTATGTGATCCTAACCATCGGGAACACCGGCTGCGGCATGGATAAGACCACCCTCGACCACATCTTTGATCCGTTCTCAGCACCAAAGCCAAAAACAACAAAGGCATCGGACTCGGCTTGTCCGTCGCGCTCGGCATCATCCAGCAACATGAGGGATTCATCCAATTCTACAGCGAGCCGAACCGGGGCATCACCTTCCACATCTACCTCCCCGCCACCGGGAATGAAACCGCCGCCGACCCGAAGGAAGTCGCACCGCCCAAACCGCCGCTGGCAGCGGGAAGCAACTTGATCGTCGAGGACGAAGATGACGTGCGCGCCCTCACCCAAAAAATCCTCAGCAAAGCCGGCTATCAGGTGCTGACCGCTACCAACGGAGCTGAGGCCGTCCAACTCTTCCAGAAACAGTCCCGGCAAATCCGCCTCGTACTGATGGACATGGCGATTCCTGTCGCGAGCGGCCCCAAAGCCTGCAAACTGATACCCGGTATCCAGCCAGAAATCCCCGTACTGTTTTGCAGCGACTACAGCACCAACACGCTGGACGACCACTTCAAAAATCAGCCTCTCCTTGCAGTTGATCCAGAAGCCGTGCCGTCCCGACGAATTGCTACAGCGCATCGCCACGATGTTGGATTCAGCCAAAGCAGCCGCAGTGTCGCCCACGCGACGTCAAACTCGGGAACCACCTTAACTCGCCATGGCACCTTCGCCAGCGGCGGCCTTCTGGACGAAGATGAGCTTGTCCCCTTCCAGTGTCACCTGGATGGGGTCGCCTTCGTGCAGATGGCCCTTGAGGATTTCCTCGGCCAGCGGGTCTTCAAGGAACCGTTCCACCGCGCGGCGCATGGGACGCGCGCCGTACTGCGGATCGTAACCCTTCTCGACAAGAAAGTCTTTTGCCTTCTCATCGAGCGTGAGGTTGAGGTTTTTGTGGCGCAAGCGCTCCAGCACCTTATTGACTTCCAACCCGAGAATCTGGATGAGGTCGTCCTTGGTGAACGAACGGAACACGATGAGGTCGGTGAGGCGGTTCAGGAATTCCGGGCGGAACGTCCGCTTCGCTTCCTCCACGATTTTCTCCCGCATCGTCTCGTAAGTGTTCGCATCCGTGATCGGCGAAAAGCCCATCGTGGACTGCTTTTTGATGGTGTCGCTGCCGACGTTGGAGGTCATCAGGATGATGGTGTTGCGGAAATTCACCACGCGGCCGACGCTGTCGGTGAGTTTGCCTTCCTCCAGGATCTGCAACAACATGTTCCACACGTCGGGGTGCGCTTTCTCGATCTCGTCGAAGAGCACGACGGAATAGGGATTGCGCCGCACCTTCTCGGTGAGCTGGCCGCCTTCCTCGTAACCGACGTAGCCGGGCGGCGAACCAACGAGGCGGGAGACGTTGAATTTCTCCATGTATTCGCTCATGTCGAGCTGGATGAGCGATTTGCTGTCGCCGAACATATTCTCGGCGAGCGTGCGGGCCAAAAGGGTTTTGCCCACGCCCGTCGGCCCGAGCAACGCGAACGTGCCGATGGGCCGCTTCGGATCTTTGAGGTCCGCACGCGCGCGGCGCAACGCCTTGCAGATGGCGGAGACGGCTTCGCGCTGGCCGATGACGACCTTGGCCATCTCTTCCTCGATTGCCAGCAACCGTGTGGCCTCGCCCTGCTCCATGCGCTTGAGCGGGATGCCGGTCCACTTCGCTACTATGTGCAAAATATCTTCCTCGTCCACCTTGATGCGGGTTTCCTCGCGGTGCGTGCGCCAGGCGGTCAGCACGGCTTCAAGTTTCTCTTTGGCCTGCTTTTCCTGATCGCGCATCTTCGCCGCGCCCTCGAAATCCTGATTCTTGATCGCGGCTTCCTTCTTGCCTTTGATGACTTCGATGTCCGCTTCGAGGTCCTTGGTTTCCGGCGGACGCGTCATCGTGCCGATGCGTGCGCGCGAACCGGCCTCGTCCAGCACGTCGATCGCCTTGTCCGGCAAAAACCGGTCCATGATGTAACGGTCGGACAACTTGACGGCGGCTTCCACGGCCTTGTCGGTGAACTCGGCCTTGTGGTGCTCCTCGTATTTGCCGCGCAGGCCCTTGAGGATTTCAATCGCGTCCTCGATGGACGGCGCCTCGACCTTCACGGATTGGAAGCGGCGTTCCAGCGCGGCGTCTTTCTCGATGTATTTGCGGTATTCGTTGAGCGTGGTCGCACCGACACACTGCATTTCGCCGCGACTCAACGCGGGCTTGATAATGTTGCTGGCGTCCATCGTGCCCTCGGCGCTGCCCGCGCCAACGATGGTGTGGAGCTCGTCAATGAAGAGGATGATGTTCTTGGCACGGCGGATTTCGTCCATCACGGCCTTGATACGCTCCTCGAACTGGCCGCGATATTTCGTGCCAGCGACCATCAACGCGAGGTCGAGCGTGATGACGCGCTTGGTCAACAGGATTTCCGGGACGTTGCCCTTGGCGATCTCCTGCGCGAGACCTTCGACAATGGCGGTCTTACCCACGCCGGCTTCGCCGAGGAGGACTGGATTGTTCTTCGAGCGGCGGCAGAGAATCTGGATCACGCGCTCGATCTCGCTCTTGCGCCCGATGACCGGGTCCATCTCGCCCTTGCGCGCGAGTTCGGTGAGGTCGCGGCCAAATGCCTTGAGCGCGGGCGTCTTGGCTTCGCCCTTCTTCGCCGGCTCGGTGGAAGGTTTTTCCGGCGCGCCTTCACCGCCGGCGGCGGTGGGCTCTTCCTGGCCGGTGAAATTAGGGTCGAGCTCCTTCAGAATTTCCTGGCGGCAATGTTCGATGTCCACGTCGAGATTCTTCAACACGCGCGCGGCGACGCCATCGCCTTCGCGGAGCAGACCGAGCAGGATATGTTCGGTGCCGACGTAGGTGTGATTGAGCGCCTTGGCCTCCTTCTGAGCGAGCGCGAGAACTTTCTTCACACGCGGCGTGTAGGGGATGTTGCCCATCATCTTCTGGTCGGGCCCAGTGCCGACCTGCTTCTCGACCTCCATGCGCACGGTCTCAAGGTCGAGGCCAAGCTTTTGGAGGACGTTGACGGCGACGCCCTGCCCCAGCTTGATGAGGCCGAGGAGGAGGTGTTCCGTGCCGACAAAGTTGTGGTTGAACCGGTCGGCTTCCTTGCGCGCGAGTGCGAGCACCTGCTGCGCGCGCGGCGTGAAATTGTTCATGGCTTCTTCGCTCATATCTAGGAATACAATGCCGCGCCGTTGGACGTTTGTCCAACGCTTCTGCGCGGGGAAAAATGCGCTCAAGGTTGGCGGAAAATCAGTTCGCCGCGCTGGGAGGGCGGGCGATGGGGCGGCTGACGCCTTTAAGCCGTTCGCGCACCATGTCGGCGCGAAGGAGGTCGCGCTCCTCGGGCGAAAGTTTCTCCGAATGCTGGCGCTGGAGATGCGCCGGTTGCGTGAGGATGAACAGCTCGTCGGTCAACGCCCGCTCCACACCGGGGAACAAACCCAAGTCCACGCCGAGGCGCAGGAGCGAGAGCAGGTTCATTGTCTCCTTGGAAGAAATGCTGTGCGCGTTGGCGAGGATGCCGTAGGCGCGACCGATGTGGTTGTAGACGGACTTGGGTTTCTTCTCGAGCAGCAGCAGCCGGGCGTTCTCTTCGTGCTCGATGATCTGCGAAAGCACCTTGTCCAAGCGCTCGACAATGGCGGATTCGGCTTCGCCCAACGTCATCTGGTTGGACACTTGAAAAACGTTGCCCAATGCCTCCGTGCCTTCGCCGTAAAGGCCACGCACAGCGAGACCGAGTTTGTTGACGGATTGGATGATGGGATTGATCTGCTCGCCCAACACGAGACCGGGCAGATGCAGCATGGCGCTCACGCGGATGCCGGTGCCAAGGTTCGTCGGGCACGCAGTGAGATAGCCAAGATTATCGTCGAAGGCGAAGGCGAGTTTGGATTCCAAGGCCGTATCTACGCGGTCCAACGCGGCCCACGCATCCTTGATCTGGAGACCGGGGCGCAGCGATTGCATCCGCAGGTGGTCCTCCTCGTTGATCATCACGCAGAGGGACTCATCGCGGTTCAACACCAATCCGCTGCCCGCGCTCTTCGCAGCGTGTTCGCGGCTGATGAGATGACGCTCGACGAGGATCTGCTTATCGAGGCTCGAGAGATTGTCCATCGTCTCGGAAAAGCTGTCCTGCATCTCGGGCAGGCTTTTGACCGCGGGCTGGATGGTTTCCAGCACCTGCACACGCTCGGGTTTCTTGGCCCAACCGGGAAACGCGCCGGCGGCCAGATTGCGCGCGAGCCGCACGCGGCTGGACATGACGATGCGGTCATGCGGCCCCTTGCGGCGGGCGACTTCGGCAGGCGTGACGAGGAATTCGTGGATATCCATGTTACTTCGCGGGGAAAGTTTCCACGGGCGCGCTGGCCAGCTTGATTTCATCGCGCAACAGCGCGGCGGTCTCGAAATCCTCGTCGATGATGGCCTTGGCCAGTTTCTTCTGCAACAACTTCAACCGGTCGCCCTGTTCGCGAGATTGCTGGAGAGCGCGAGGCGCCTTGCCGGCGTGGCGCGTGCCTTTGTGCATCGTCTTGAGCAGGCCTTCCAGACCCTCAGAGAACGTGCGATAGCACTCGGCACAACCGAGCCGGCCCGCCTTTTTGAAATCCGCCTGCGTGAAACCGCACTTGGGGCACTTTAGGGTCGAACCGCCCGCGACCGTATCAATCTCCTGCGCCGCGCCGAGGCCGAGCAACAGGTCGGCGAGCGAAAACCCGGCGGGGTCGTTCACGCCTTTCTGTTTGGCGCATTCCTCGCACAAATCCACCTTCTGAATCTTTTCTCCGGTGATTTGCGAGAGGTGAACCGTCGCCTCTTTTTCTTTGCAGATGCGGCACAGCATAATTCTGATTCTATATCGGCTCGCCTGAGACTTTCGTCAAGGCATGGTAGGCATCCACGAGTCGTTTTGTGACCGGACCGGGCTTGCCGCTGCCGATCACGCGACCGTCCACCTTCACCACGGGAATCAGTTCCGCGCCGGTGCCAGTGAGGAAACATTCGTCCGCGTTAAACACGTCGTAGCGCGTGAGGTTGGGCTCGGAAACTTTCAGACCGGCGGCCTCGGCGAGTTCCATCACCGTGCCGCGTGTGATGCCGTAAAGCGCGCCCGCCGAGAGCGGCGGCGTGAGCAGCTGGTCGCCCCGCACGAGGAAGATATTGTCGCCGGTGCATTCGGCCACGTAGCCCTCGGAGTTTAGCATGATGGCTTCCTCCACGCCCGCGTTGTTCGCTTCGATTTTCGCGAGGATGTTGTTGAGGTAGTTCAACGACTTGATGGCCGGGTTGACGGCGCTGTGGAGATTTCGCGTCGTGGCCACGGTCACGATGT
>JAFMIX010000054.1 GCA_017853785.1 Verrucomicrobiales bacterium | reverse complement strand
GGTGGCGTTCTTTACATCCATCGCTCCCTCAGCGACGGCGACGATGCTGAAGTTCATGCCGCCCTGGCTGCGACGGCGGATGGCGGCGGCGATCTTGCTGATATCGTAAGGAATTTCGGGGATCAAAATCACGTCCGCCCCGCCGGCGATACCCGAACCAAGCGTCAACCAACCGGCGCGGTGGCCCATGATTTCTGCCACGACGATGCGGTGGTGGCTGTGCGCGGTGCTGTGCAGCCGGTCGATCGCCGAAGTCGCGATGCCGAGCGCGGTGTCAAAGCCGATGGTGGCATCGGTGAGCGCGACGTCGTTGTCGATCGTCTTGGGGAGCGTGATGATGTTGAGGCCTTTTTCGACGAGGCGGAGGGCGTTCTTGTGCGTGCCCCCGCCGCCGATGCAGACAAGCGCGGTGAGTTTGTTTTGCTCGTAGTTGCGGACAATGACGTCGGTCATGTCGCGCTCCTTGCCGTTGATCTTCATCCGGTGCGGCTTGTCGCGACCCGTGCCGAGAATCGTGCCGCCTACGGTGAGGATGCCGGCGAGCGTGGGTTTATCGAGCGGGTAGCGGAGATTTTCGGCGAGGCCGCGGAAGCCATCGCGAAATCCGACGATTTCCATGCCGCAACTGAAGGCCGCCTTCCCGACGGCGCGGATGGCGGCGTTGAGTCCGGGGCTATCGCCTCCGGCGGTGATGATGCCGATGCGTGGGGTGCGTTTCACGCGGCAATCTTTGCCCTGTGCGGCGCAACGTCAACGCTATTTGTGTGACGATTTTGAGACAAAAGTTTCCGCCAGCCAGCCGAGCGTCACGCCGGCCGTGTAACAGAACAGGTCGCTCCAGAGAAATCCGTATCCGAGAATCAAGCCACCGATCCGCCTGTCGCGGAGCGCGGCCAGCCATGGCGGGTGGCAGAACTGGCACACCTCAATCGCAAAGCAAAACAGCAGCGCGGAGCAGAACACCTTGCCTGCAGTCCAGCGTGGGAACAGCCAGCCGCAGCCGAGATAAACGAGCAACGCCCACAAGGTGTCGCCGGCATAGAGCACCAGCCAATGGGGCAGGGCGGGGGCGTAACGCCGCGAGGCCAATCCAAGGGCTATGCCGACAGCACCGGCGAGCAGATAGAGCAGCCGGTTGCGTTTCACGCGGGGGGTGAGCTTGTCTGGACGCCGCCGCTCAGATGCCGCCGAAGCGGCGGTGGCGCTTGGCATATTCCTCCAGCGCAGCGAAGAATTGCGGGCGACGGAAGTCCGGCCAGAGCGTGGCCGTAATGACGAGTTCGGCGTAGCTGATCTGCCAGAGGAGGAAATTGCTCACGCGCATCTCGCCGCTGGTGCGGATGAGCAGGTCGGGGTCGGGATAGTTCCTCGTGTAGAGATGCTGCGAAAAGATTTTTTCGGTGATGGCATCGGGGTCGAGTTTGCCGGCCTTCACCTCGCGGGCGATGCCACGGACGGAGTCCACGATCTCCGTGCGACCGCCATAGCTCAAAGCGAGCACGAGGGTGAGGCCATTGTTCTTGGCAAGCGTGGCGATGGATTTCTTGAGCTGCTCCTGCACGTTCTCCGGCAGGCGGTGGATCTGGCCGATGGCTTCGAGGCGGACGTTGTTTTTGTTGAGGTCGGGCGTCTCGGTTTTGAGATAGTGGATGAGATATTTCATCAACGCATCCACTTCATCCTTGGGACGATTCCAATTCTCGACGGAGAAGGCGTAGAGCGTGAGATATTTGATGCCCACTTCGCCGGCGGTGCGGATGATGGACTTGGCGGATTCCGCGCCCCGGCGGTGGCCTTCGATGCGAGGCAGGTGGCGTTCGCGCGCCCAACGCCCGTTGCCGTCCATGATCACCGCGACGTGCTGCGGCAGCGAGGCCTTGGCTTCGGGCGAAAGATGGGGCGCGGCGCTCACAGAAACATCGTTTGTTCGCGGGCCGGGCCGACGGAGACGATGCTAAGTTTCGCGCCGGTCAGTTCCGCGATGGCTTTCAGATAGGTGCGACACTTCGCGGGAAGTTGCTTCCAGGTCTTGCACTTGTCGGTCGGCGTCTGCCAGCCTTCGAATTCGGCGTAAATCGGCTCGCACTCGGCCAAGACCTGGGCGTCGCTCGGAAAATAATCGTAGCGCTTCTTGCCGTGCCGGTAGCCGATGCAGACCTTGATGGTCGCCACGGTGTCGAGGCCGTCCACATTCGTCACGGCGAGGTCGTCAATCCCGTTGACCATCGTGGCGTGGCGCGTCGCTATGGAATCAAACCAGCCGCAGCGGCGCGCGCGACCGGTCGTCGCTCCGAACTCGCGGCCCATGCCGTGCAGCAGGTCGGAGATTTCCGCGTTCTCGGTCGGCAACGGTCCTTCGCCGACGCGCGTGGTGTAGGCCTTGAGCACGCCAACGACGCGGTCCATGCGGTTGGGCGCCACGCCCGAGCCGGTGCTCGCGCCGCCCGCCGTCGTATTGGACGAGGTGACAAAGGGATACGTGCCGTGGTCAATGTCGAGGAAGGTGCCCTGCGCGCCTTCGAACAACATGTCTTCACCGCGTTGCATCGCTTCGTGCAGCATCACGACGGTGTTGGCGACGAACGGCTTCAGATAATCGCCAGCGGCGCGGTAGTCTTTGAGGACTTGCTTGAACGAAAGCGGCTTCGCGCCGAGCGACTTGAGTGTGGCGTTATTTTCCTTGATGCGGGCGGCGAGCTTTTCCTCGAAGCGGGCGGGGTTGATGAGATCAATCATCCGCAGGCCGACACGCGCGGCCTTGTCGCCGTAGCACGGACCGATGCCGCGCTTGGTGGTGCCGATCTTGTTCTTGCCCTTGAGCACTTCGCGCTGGGCGTCGAGTTCGCGATGGTAGGGCATGACGATGTGCGCGGTCTCGCTGACGAACATCTGGCCGGCGCATTTGACGCCCTGCTTGCGGAGGCCCTCGATTTCGGCGACGAGGCCGAGGGGGTCGATGACCACGCCGTTGCCAATGATGCAACGCTTGCCTTTGCGGAGGATGCCGGAGGGGATCAGGTGCAGGACGTATTTCTTCGGGCCGAGGAAGACGGTGTGACCGGCGTTGTTGCCGCCCTGGGTGCGGACGACCACGTCCGCCGACTCCGTGAGCACGTCAATGATTTTGCCTTTGCCTTCGTCGCCCCACTGGGCGCCGACGAGAATGGTATTCGCCATAAGTTCAGTTTTCCGACAATAAAAATCCCCGAATGTTCATTCGGGGCAAAGCACGCGGGCTTTGCCGGGTGAACCTAGAAAACCTGTCAAAGCCTGTCAATGTTCAACCTTGAAACCAAAAGGCTGAAGCCTGAGACTGGGCTAATGCCGTTGCCACCGGATTACCATATGCACACGCCGCTCTGCCGCCACGCGGAGGGCGAACCGGTGGATTACGCCCGCCGTGCCGTGGAGCTGGGCTTCACGGAGATCGGCTTCTCCGACCATTCGCCGATGCGTCGCGACGATTTCGACAACTGGCGCATGCGCAACGACCAGCTCGATGAATATGTCGCCAAAGTTTGTTGCGCGCAGCAGGAGTTTCCGCAGCTTGCCATCCGCCTCGCGCTGGAGGTGGACTTTCTGCCGGGGCAGGAGGAGTGGATCCGCGAACTCGCGGCGCGGCATCCGTGGGATTATTTCATCGGTTCGGTGCATTACGTCTCGGACTCTTGGGACATTGATAATCCCGCCAAGCTCTCGCAGTGGAAGAGCCGCGATCCCTTTGAGGTGTGGACGGCGTATTTCGAGCGGCTGACGTTGGCGGCGGAGTCGGGCTTGTTTGAAATCATCGGGCATGCGGACCTGCCGAAAAAGTTCGGCCATCGCCCGACGCAAAACTGCACGCCACTTTACGAAAAGTTTCTGGACGCGGCCAAGCGGGCGAACTGCGCGCTGGACGTGAACACCGCCGGCTTACGGAAGGATTGCAAGGAGATCTACCCCAGCCGAGAGATGTTGGCGCTGGCGTTCGCGCGCGGCGTGCCCATCGCGTTCGGTTCGGACGCGCACGCGCCCGGCGAGGTGGGGCTGAACTTCGCCGAGGCGATGGCTTTGGTGCGCTCGGTGGGCTACCGTGAATGCTGCCGGTTTACCAACCGGCGCCGGGAAATGATCCGGTTCTAAAACTTGCGGTCACTTCGCGGGTTTTACGGCGAAGGAGAAGTTGCCGGACGACACGGCGATCTGGGCGCGCCCGCCCTCCATTTTCAGGAACTTCAACCCGCGAGCATCTACCAAAGGCGAGCCGCCTTCGGTGATGTCATCCGCGCTGGCGGCAGGAAGGCTGACGATGCCGGTGGTGTTGGCAGGGATGAGAACGTTCAGCGTGAAGCCGGCGGCGGATTTTTTCCATTCGCTGCGGATTGTGCCACGGATGCTGTCGTAAGCCACGCGGGCGGAGGTGAGTTTGCCGCCAGGTTCGGGCGCGATGAGGATACGGTCGTAGGCGAGGCCGGCGTTGCGGATGCCGCCGATGTTTTCGGCCATCCAGCCATAGACGGCGCCGAAGCTGTAGTGCGCGAAGGAATTCATGCCGGACTTCTCGAACCCGACCTCGGGCGTCCAACCGTCCCAACGCTCCCAGATGCTCGTCGCGCCGTTCTTGATGCTGAAGCCCCACGAAGGGAAGGTTTCGTTGTGGACGAGGCGATAAGCGACGTCGTTGCGCCCGATCTTGGCGAGCACAAGCATCAGGTCCTTGGTGCCGACGAAACCGGTGGTGAGACGCCAGTCGTGTTTCGCGATGTCGGCGACGAGGTGTTCGGCGGCGCGCTTGGCGGCTTCCCCGTCCACCAGTTCGAATGCGAGCGCGAGCACATACGAGCACTGCGTGTCGCCCCGGATGCGGCCATCGGCGGCGACGTAGGCGGTGTTGAAAGCGGCTTTGATTTTCTCGAAGAGCGCGTTGTATTTCACGGCATCTTCGGTTTTACCCAGCGCCTCGGCCGCGCGAGCCAGGAGGCGCGTGCTGTAGGCGAAATAGGCCGTGTAGATGACTTCCTTGGGCGTCTCGGTCTTGATGCTCACCCAGTCGCCGTAGCAATGATACTTCGCGGGCGGCAACAACTCAGGCGTGCTGCGCTTGCCGCAAAACTCGATGAATTTCTGCATGGACGGGTAATGCCGTTCCAGCACGCGCTTGTCGCCGTAGACTTCATAGATTGTCCACGGACAAATCACGCCGGCGTCGGCCCACGCGGGGCCGCCATCGGCATCGGTGACTTTGACGGGCGCAACTTTGGGGAACTGCCCGTCGGCGCGCTGGCCGTCTTCGAGGTCCACGAGCCACTTGGCAAAGAAGGCCTGAACGTCGGTGTTCAACGTCGCGGTGCGGATATAGACCTGCGCGTCGCCGGTCCAGCCGAGGCGCTCATCGCGTTGCGGGCAATCGGTGGGGATATCGATGAAGTTCGCGCGCTGCGTCCAATAGACGTTGTTGTGGAGCTGGTTCAACATCGGATCGGAACAGGCGAACTCACCGGCGATGGTCGTCTCGCTGCCGAGGGCCATGCCCACGATCGTTTCATCATTCGGCTTCTCGGTGAGGCCGGTGACTTCAACGTATTGGAATCCGTGGAAGGTCAGCCGCGGCGACCAGACTTCCGTGCCCTTGCCTTTGCAGATGTATTCATCGGTGGCGGCCGCAGTGCGGAGGTTGGCGGTGTGGATCGTGCCGTCCGGGTCCAGGCGTTCGCCGTGACGGATGGTGATCTTCTGGCCGGCCTTGCCGCGCACGCTGAGCCGAGTCACCCCGGCAAAATTCTGGCCGAAGTCGAACACAAACCGCCCCGGCTTCGGTTCGGTGATAGACTTGGCGGTGAATTCCTTGAATGCAACGACGGGCGGGCCGGGATGCGCCTGTACCACCGGGCTAAGATCCGTGCCAAGGTCCACGCCCTGCCAGGACTTGTCGTTAAAACCGGCCTTGTCCCAGCCGGAAATCTCCTTCGTGGCGTCGTGGGTTTCGCCCTGCAAGATGTCGGCGTGCGTGACGGGGCCAAGGCTGGCTTTCCAGTCCGGGCCGGTGGTGACAATCTGCCGCGTGCCGTCGGCGAATTCCAACACGAGCTGAGCCAGCACGCGGGGATGGTTGCCGTAATGATTGCGCTGGCTTTTCCAGCCGATGCAGCCGCTATACCAGCCGTCCGAGAGGATCACGCCGAAGGCATTTGCGCCGGAACGCACCGTGTCGGTCACGTCGTAGGCGCGGTAATAGACACGCTTGTTGTAGTCGGTCCAACCGGGATTGAAGTAGTCGTCGGTCACGCGCCTGCCGTTGAGATGCAGGTCGAACCAGCCCAGTCCCGTGGCATAGAGCGTGGCGCAGGCAACGCGCTGCTTCACCGTGAAACCCGTCCGCAGATACACCGCGGGCGGCACGGTGGCGCGGCTGGGCATCCGCGGCAAAGTATTCTTGATCGGCGCGTTGGTGCTCGCCGGGTTGGCGGCGGGAACGTTCGTACCCGTGGCGGTAGATTTGGCGGAGCTTTTCGACTTCGCCGGGGCCGGGGTGGCAGATGCGGTATTGGTTGCAGCAGCCAGTGCGGCCTGGCGAAGCTGATCTGCGCCGATCCACTGCGCCTGCCAATCAGACGGTTGGAGCAACCCCATCGTCCAGAAAGCGGATTCGCTCCACAACGATTCGCGACGGACGGCGTCCCAGACTTTGATTTTCCAGAAACATTGCTGGCCGGAGCCAAGCGGCTTGCCGGCATAAACGATGCCCGTGGTTTCGCTGCTCACAACTTTGCCGGTGTCCCAGAGGTCGCCGTGGCCTTCTGCCAACTGCGCCGCGCTGCTGGCGACGATGATACGGTAGGCGGTCTGGCGCTGACCGCGTTCGCCGGACTCGACGACCCAGCTCAAGCGCGGCGAGGTTTCGCCGATACCGAGCGGGTTGACGCGGTATTCGCAGCGGAGGTAGGCGGGTTGCAGGCCCTTGCCCAAAAGCTTGGGAGCCACGCGGGTGGCGGCCACTGGCGGTAGCGCCGCCGGGGAATTGCCCGTGGAAATGGAAATCAAACCGGCGGCGAGGACCCCGCATGCAAATCGAGAAAGGATGAGTTTTTGCATTGGCGCGCAGACGTTATCCAAGCGCAGGAAACCGGGCAAGCGTACAACCGAAATCACTCGGTTACCGGAGCGATATCAGGACGAAACCCGCGGCGAGCAGAATGGCGGTGAGCCACCAGATCCAATGGATGCCGCGCGGCACGGGCGAGTCGCCGCCGAATTCACGCTTCACAAAATCGGCATGGTCGAAGTCTTCGCCCGGGAGGTTGAGTCCGCTGTAGCGGGCCGCTTCCGACCAGCCGGTGGATTCATCCGACCCGCACTCGGGGCAGGCTTTGGCGCGCGGCGGCAAGTCGGCGCCGCATTGGGGACAGGAGTCCATGGCAAACCTCAGATCACGAATTTCAAATGGCGCATGCGACTTTGATTCAAAATTGGAAATTCAGCATTTGAATCATTCTAACCCATCCCGGCGTATTCTTCGTCTGTCTTGAGGTCGAGCCCCATGAGGATGTAGTCGTGCGTGATGGCCTGCATGTCTTTCACATAGTCATCAAGCCGCATCAAATGGCCGAAGCCGAGAAAGCCGAAAACTTTCATGGCCGCCACCTGTTCGCCGATGAATTCGGCTTCAACCCGTTCCAGTCCGCAGCTCCGGGCGATCTCCAGAATCTCGGCGACGAGGAAACGGGCGAGGCCGCGATTACGGAAGTCCGGATGCACGAGGATGCTGACGCGCCCGATGTGCCGCCGCCAGCCGCCAAGCTGCTGGTGCAGGGTCGCGGCGGCGACGACCTGGCCGTCGGCTAGTGCGAGCAACGGCAGATTGCGGCCGAGGTCGATGTCCGCGCACCACGCGTGGATGACGGCGCGGTCGGTGACGCGGTGTTTGATGAACATGCGCTCGGGTTCGGGCACGGCCAGGAAGAATTTGTGAAACTCCTCCTCGTCGTCCTTGCGCAACGGACGCACGCGGGTTTTCAGCCCATCTTTGAGTTTATGTTCCTTGGGGAATTTTTGGAGCGCGATTTGGACTGACATAGGCAACCTTTCGCTTTTGTTAAGTTGGCCCACTCTGCGGCGTTCACGGCGGGGATGCAAGCGCGAATCAAAATGCCAAATCCCGTGAATAATTTTGCAGGGGCGCGTTGACAAACCGGCGGCGGCTTTTCACTCTGTCCGCACGACGCATGAACCCGACTCGCTTCAACCGCTTCCTCCTCGTGACCGGTGCCGGAATTTTCTTCGCCGTAAACGCACCCGCACAACCGGCCGCGCTGACTCCTGCCGCCGTCGGCGCAACCCCCGCCGTGGTCACACCGGAGAGGGTTTCCGGGACGGAGACGCAAGATGGGGTGCGTGCGTATCTTCAGGTGCAGGAACAGATCCACGCCACACAGCTGGCCATTGAGCGCAACCGGCAGGAAGCGGAGGAGATTGCGGGCCGCAACGCCCTCGCCTTCGCCGATCGGCTCAACAGCATCGATAAGATTCTGGGCGAACAGCGGACGCGCGAAGTGCGCAGCATCCTCATCGCCGCCGGAGCCATCGCGGGTTTTGGTTTGCTGGTGATGTTTCTGATCTCCTACCTGCAGACACGCGTGATGAACCGCTTCTCCGAGACCATGCTGGCGTTGCCCTTGCAGCAAATGCAGCAGTTCGGCGGCGGGTCCGCTCCGCAACTGCTCGGCGCCGGTGCGGCAGAAACCAACGCCCGCCTCACCGCCACCATCGAACGGCTCGAAAACCGCATCCGCGAATTGGAAGCGGGAGCGCCGGCAACGCCTGCCCTCACCGTCGTACCTCCGGTCGCGACGGCGGAAGCCTCGGCGGCTCATCAGATCGAGGCGTTGCTGGCAAAAGGACAGTCGCAATTGGGGCAGGGGCAGGTGGCGGAAGCCGTCGCCACCTTCGACGCCGCGTTGGCGCTCGACCCGAACCACGTCGAGGCGCTTATCAAAAAAGGCCCGGCACTGGAAAAACTTTCCAAGCTGGATGAAGCCATCGCCTGCTACGACCGCGCCATTGCGGCAGACAGCAGCGTGACCATCGCGTATCTCTACAAGGGCGGGGTGTTCAACCGGCTGGAGCGCTACAACGAGGCGCTGGCGTGCTACGAGCTGGCGCTCAAGACCCAGGAGAAAGCGCACGCGGCTTAAACGGTGTTTTTGCGGCAGGTGGAAAGTCAAACACTTTGGCGGAGCGGGAGAATATTTCTGCTGGCGTGCCGAGCGCCTGTTTGAGCAGCACGTCGGCGTCCCACGGGTTTTTCTCGCGGGTGATGGCGAAAATCTGGCGCGGAGTCAACCGCCCCCAGTAATACCACGGCGTGACTAGCGCCGTGTTCACCAGCGGGAAGTCCGAGCCATACATCAGCCGCCCGGAGAATTCCGGCGCGCGCAATGCCTCCCCGAGATAGCCGAGCTTGTTCAACTGCGTCAGCGACGAGATGTCCGAATACAGATTCGGGAACTCGGCGGCCAACCGCGCGAGCCGTTCGCTGCTGCGCTCGCCGTCGTATTTGCCGGTGGACGCGATGTGCGGGGCGATGACTGTCACGCCGAGGCGCAACGGCAGCCGCAGCTTTTCTGGGTCACCGTAGGAATCCGTCGCGCCGGAGAACGAGCGTTCCTGCCCCGCGTGCGACAGGAGCGGCAGCTTAAGTTCGATGAGCTTGCGGTAAAACGGTTCGAGGCGCGGGTCGCTCGGGTCAATGTGCATGATGGCGGGCAGCCACTTCACCAGCACCGCGCCGTGCTCCTTGGCCCAGGTCAATCGCTCCAACGCATCCGGCCGATACGGATTTACCGAAGCGCCGAAGCGCAGGTTTGGATGTCGCGCCGTCGCGGCGAGGACGAATTCGTTCGGCACATAGACTTCGGTGAGGTTCGTGTCGAGCCAGCCGTTGCTGCCGATCACGCCATCCAGCGCGAGCACGACAGCTTGGGTGATGTATTTGCTTTGTCCGAGCGTGGCGGCGACGCGGTCCGGCACGAGGTCGTCGCCGAGTTGCTCCAGTTCCTTACGGGAGACGCCGAAGCTGCGCAGGTAGATCCCGAACTTCCAACTGTTCCGCAATTTTGGCGAGACAAAGCAGCCACTGCCGCCCGCGCCAATGCCCGCCACATGGCAATGCATATCCACGATGCCGCCGGGCAGGGGTTCGATGGGGCGATACGGGCGGGCGAACAGCGACACGCCGAGCATGAAGGAGAAGATTCCGAGCGCAGCAGTCGCCACCCGCCGGCGCCATTTTTTCTTAGGTTTGGAAATAAACATGGCGGGAGGAAGAGGCGGGAAGGAGAATTGATAAATTTGCGGGCTGGATGGAGCCGGGCGATGCCCGGGCTGGCTCAGTTCCAATCGGTGCGGCGCCGGGCTTCGGCCATCTGCTTGCGGGCGATTTCGATGCGGGCCTCGAGCAGCATCCGGTTCTCGGCGTTCTTGGACGCGAGTTCGTGCTCCAACGCCGCGATACGCTGGGCGTAGTAATTCGGCGGGGGCGTGCCTTCCAGTTTTTCCAGGCGCGCGGCGAGCGCTTCAATTTCGCCGACAGCTTGTTGCTGACCGGCGATGAGTTCGGTGCGCTGCGAGACGAGTTGCTTGACCAGACTGTTGGTGAGTTGGTTGGCGAGTTGCCCGAGCAAGCCTTTGCGAACGATGGCCGTGGCGCGTTCGGCGCGTTGCTCGGCGAGGAGGGCGCGGCGTTGCCAATCGGCTTCAGTGTGGGATGTGACCTCATCGGCGGGCGCAATTTCAGCACAGCGGACGGGCAGCAAATCCTGCGGTGGCCGCCGGAATTGCCGCCAGAGAATCACGCCGGTCAGCGGGGCGAGCAACCCGAGGGCGAGCCACGGCCACGGACTGGGCGTGGCCTCGGTATGGTTGGCAGCGGTTTTTCCGGCGGCGATCTTGCGGGCGGCTAACTGTTGGGTGGCGCGTTCCCGGTCGGCACCGACGCCAGGCGCAATCCCGAACCCGGATCCA
>JAFMIX010000053.1 GCA_017853785.1 Verrucomicrobiales bacterium | reverse complement strand
TGCGTTTCGGCCTCGGCGACGGTTATCAGCGCACGCTCGAAGAGATCGGGAAACAATACAAGGTCACCCGCGAGCGCATCCGCCAGATTGAGGCGAAGGCGTTGCGCAAGCTCCGCCACCCCACCCGGGTCCGTCAGTTGCAGGGCTTCCTCGAAAACTCCGAAGACGCGGGCTGAAATTCACATCCCATCTCAACCATAAATCGCTATGAAAAAAATCATCATTCGTATCGCGCTCGTTCTGGTCGTGTTGTTGTTCGTCGCTATTGTCGCCGTGTTCCTTTCCTTGAACTCCATCGTGAAGAAGGGGGTGGAAACCGTAGGCCCAGAAGTGACCAAGGTAAAAATCACCCTCGGCGGCGTCAGCATCTCGCCCCTTTCCGGGAGCGGACGGTTGTCCGATCTTTTCGTCGGCAACCCTGAAGGCTTCAAGACCGAATCCGCCATCAAAGTCGGCGATATCAACGTATCCGTGGACATGGGCTCGGTCATGGGCGACACCATCATCATCAACTCCGTCAAGATTAAAGACCCCGAGATCACCTTCGAAGGCGGCTTGAGCGGCAACAACATCAGCAAAATCCTCGACAATGTCACCGCAGCGACCGGCGGTGGCAAACCGGCGGAGACGACCGAACCCGCCAAGCCCGGCAAGAAACTCATCATCAAAGACCTTACTGTTGAGGGCGCCAAACTCCACGCCAGCCTCACTCTCCTTGGGGGCAGGGAACTCACCCTTCCTCTCCCGACCCTGCACCTCACCGACATCGGCACAAAGGAAAACGGCGTCACCGCCGGCGAAGCTATCGAGCAAACACTCACTCCGCTGCTCGCCAGCATCACTGACGCTGTCAAGAACGGCATCTCCAGCATCGGCAAGGGCGTTGGCGAACTCGGCAAAGAGGCCGGCAACCAACTCAACAAAGCTGCCGAAGGCATCAAGGGCCTGTTCAAGAAGTAAGCCCATTGCTTTCCCCAAAGCCGCAGCTGGTCCTCCGACCGCTGCGGCTTTTTTACACCCTGATGAATATGAATTTGCGCTGGCCGCTCTTATCCGTGTTCATTCTTGTCCATCCATGTTAAAAACTTAACCCATGCAGAATCTCGTCGAAGATTTTCTCCAATACCTGCGCCACGAACGCGGACAAGCTGAGCACACCCAGAAGACTTACGCCGGCTTGCTAGGCCGCTTCACCGCCTGGGCTGCCTCCAAGAAGATCACCGACTGGCACCAGGTGGAATTTTCCCACCTGATTGCGTTTTTGGAATATGAGCGCAGCCGGGAACTTCTGCAGCCCGCGCCGGGTTCTGTCTCACACCTGAGCAGCGCGAGTGTCTATTTGCAGATCGCCGCTTTGCGGGCGTTCTATAATTATGCCGAGACGGAAAAACTCCTGCCCGCAAATCCCGCTGAACACCTCTCGCTTCCCAAACGTTGGAAACGCCTGCCAAAATCGCTGACCAACACGGAAATAAAAACGCTACTCGCACCCGAATCGGATCGCACGCCGGTCACCCTCTGCGACCAAGCGGTCCTAGAACTAGCCTATGCCTCCGGTCTGCGGTTGTCTGAATTGTGCGGTCTCCGAGTGGAACAACTCCAGCTCGAAGCGGGGTTCATCACGGTCATCGGCAAGGGCAACAAGGAGCGCGTCGTTCCGGTCGGCAGCAAAGCCATCGCTGCCTTGAATCAGCATCTGACCAGCGGACGCCCCCGTTTGGTCACGCCGCGTTCACCGGCAAATGTGTTCTTGAATCGGCGGGGCGGAAAATTCGCGCCGGTTACGCTTTGGCGGCGCATAAAAAACCGGGCGGAGCGATCCGGCATTGCCCGCAACATCACCCCCCACATGTTGCGGCATAGTTTTGCGACGCACCTTTTGGAGCATGGTGCCGACCTGCGCGTGATTCAGGAACTTCTCGGTCACGCGAGCATCAACACCACGGAAATCTATACCCACGTAGCCAGCAATCGGCTCCGGGAAGTCCATCGCAGGTTTCATCCGCGCCCGTGAACCGAAGTGGTCTTTAGAGCCCTACCCTGCCCTATTCGAAGTCGTAAATGACCGCCCGGTTGCAGACGCGCTTGAAAACTTTTTCCACGAATTCTATGTGCTGCGGATGCACCTGATAGGCCTGCTCCGCCGCTTTGCTCGGGAATATCAAGTTCAGCGCGACCTGATAAGACTGCTCCACGACCGGGCGCGGACTGGGAGACATCTTGCCGACGTGAAACTGCAGCACGCCGGGGATGCCTTGGAGGTATTGATTCGCCCCGGCAATCAATTCTTCAGCCGCATTGGGCTGCGCCGGGTCGGTCCAGAAAATGACGATGTGTGAGAACATGATTTCGATGGTCCTTTCGTGATTCAGCCGATGCGTTCCCAGATTTTGATCTCGGGAAACGCCGTGCAAAGCCCGTCTACGCGCGGCAGGAGCGCCTTGATATGCGCGCTTTGGAGATGCGCATCCAAGTGTGCCTGACTCGTCCAGTTTTCGTGGAAGAGAAATCGGGTCGGTTCTTCCGACAATTGGTGCAGGTCGTAATTCAAGCAGCCCGCCTCTTGCCGCGTCGGCGCGAGCAAGCCGAGCAACGCCGCCCGCAACTCTGCTTCCTTCCCGGCCCGAGCTTGAAATGTCGCGATTACGGTTATGGTTTTCATCTGTCTTATTTGTGTGACCCCGTGGTTAAAAAAGCGTCTGTAAAATCCTCTCCGCCGCCGCGCGCGGATTTTCCGCCCCGTAGATGGGCCGGCCGATCACCAGCCAACTTGCCCCGGCTTGCATGGCTTCCCGGGGCGTGAGGGTGCGCTTCTGGTCATCCGCCTTCTCGGCGCCGGTGCGGATGCCGGGCGTAACCAACTGGATGTTTGAAGGCAATATCTGCCGCAAGTCCGCGATCTCCAGCGGCGAGCAGACCAACCCGCGCAAACCCGCCCGCACGGCAAGTGTTGCCAGCCGTTCCACCTGTCTGCCCGGATTCGGTTCGCATCCGACTTCCGCCAGCGTGTTAGCATCGGAACTCGTCAGCACCGTCACTCCCAAAACCAAAGGCGCGTTCAAGCCCGCCTGTGCCGCCGTCTTTTGGGCTGAGTCCTCGGCGGCGCGCATCATCTCGGTGCCACCGCTTGTGTGGATGGTGAGCATCTGCACGTCCAGTCGCGTGGCGTTGGCCACCGCCTTGGCGACGGTATTGGGGATGTCATGAAACTTGAGGTCCAGAAAGACCGCTGCGCCCGTCGCCCGCACGCGGCGCACGATGTCCGGCCCGGCGTTGGTGAACAGTTCGCTGCCGATCTTGAACGCGCCGACTGCCGGGGCGATCTGGCTGGCCAATTCCAGGGCTTGTTCCGCCGTCGGCACGTCCAGAGCGGCGATGATGGGATTATGTTTCGGGGCGGGCATAAATTCACCGGGCGGAGATTTCCAGCATCCGTTCCAAGGGCAGTCGCGCCCGGCGCAGGATCTCCGGAGGCAATTCCACGCGGGGCCCGAGGCGCTTCATGCAGTCACGGACCTTTTCAAGCGTGTTCAACTTCATGAATTTGCATTCGCTGCACCGGCAATGGTCGGTTGGCGCGCGCATCACGTCGAACGTCGGCGCGCAGATGAATTCCTTGCCCGGACACTCTTTCTGCATCCGGTGGATGATGCCCGACTCGGTCACGATCACGAACTGTAGCGCCGGACTCGCCTTGCAATATGTGATCATTCTTTCGGTGGAGCAGACCGCGTCCGCGAGGTCGCGCACTTCGCGCAAGCTTTCGGGATGGACCACCACCTTGGCCTCGGGAAATTGCCGGCGCAACTGGAGCAGGCTCTCCCGGCGAAATTCGACGTGCGCGTAACAGTTCCCTTGCCAGAGCGTCATGGGCCGGCCCGTCTGTTCCATCACCCACGCGCCGAGATTCTCATCCGGCACGAACAGCAAATCCTTGTCTGCTGGCGCGGCGCGAACGATTTTTTCCGCGTTGCCGCTGGTGACGATGACATCGCAAAGGGCCTTCACCGCCGCGCTGCAATTGATGTAGGCAATCGTCCAAAAGTTCGGGTTCGTGGATTGCAGCGCCGCCAATTGATCCGCCGGGCAACTTTCCTCCAGCGAACAGCCGGCATCTTTGTCCGGCAGCACCACTATTTTTTCCGGGTTGAGGATTTTTGCGGTCTCCGCCATGAAGTGCACGCCGCAGAATACAATCACCTCCGCGTCTGTCCGCGCCGCGTGCTGCGCCAGTCCGAGCGAGTCGCCGACAAAGTCCGCGACATCCTGAATCTCCGGCACCTGGTAATTGTGCGCGAGAATGACCGCGTTCAGGCTTTGTTTGAGGGCGCGAATTTCCTGCGCCAACGGCTCAAAAGCAGCTCGCGGCATGGGGGGGCGCAGCAAGCCAGGTTCGATTACAGCAGCATCATTCACCCATAAAGTTTAACGACGCGATCTCGCTGCGTCAATCGAGTGCGTTGGAGCTGCTGCAATCCGAACTTCACTCCCGCCGTCCGCTCGACCATACTCTGCCCATGTCCAGCATCCACCGGTTCTTTCTGCCTGATGCCGCGCAACGCACCCCGCTCGTCCTCACTGGGCGGGAGGCGCATCATGCCCTCGATGTCATGCGACTGCGCCGCGGTGACACACTTACTGTCCTTGATGGCGCCGGAAACCTGTTCACCTGCGACATCGCCACCACCTCCCGCGAGCGTGTCACGCTTACCGTCAAAGAAAAAACCTTCACCGCACCCCTGCCCTGTGCCGTGACCCTGCTCGCTGCGATTCCAAAAGGGAAAATCGAAGACATTATCGAGAAAGCGACCGAACTGGGCGTCGCACGCATTGTGCCGCTGTTCACCGAACGCACTGTTGTGAAGATCAAGCCTGAGGAAGCTGCAGGCAAGGTTGAGAAATGGCGGCGCATTGCGAGCGAAGCTATCAAGCAGTGTGGCTCGCCGTGGCTGCCCAAGATTGACCCGCCAATCAAATTGGCCGATTACCTGGCGCGCGGTGAAGTCTTCGAACTCTCCCTCCTCGGCGCGCTTCAGGCTGACCACCGGCATCCTCGCGACTGTTTTGCTGCCAGCCGTGCTGCTTTGGGTCGCGCGCCGCAAACTGCCGCCGTGTGGGTCGGTCCTGAGGGAGATTTTACCCCGGAAGAAGTCGCCGCCATCCGCGCCGCCGGGGCCGCTCCCATCACGCTCGGACCGCTGGTGCTGCGCGCCGACACCGCTGCCGTCTACGCCCTCGCTTTGGTAAGTTGCGAGTTCAACGCCAGCCTCTGACCCGCCGCCGTGCCGCCTTGGCTGTCGGCGATGGACATCGGTTTGGTAAATCCATAAATTCAACGAGCATTGTTTGAAGAAGTTACGGATTGAATTCGTCGAAAATTTAGATGTTTGCGGCGGTTCAACCCGTGGGCCTTAATTTGTGCTTAAGGTGGCACGGATAAAATCATCGGCATGAAAACCCATTGCCCCATATTGTCCGAGCTTCACCCGAGAGTGCGTTCCTTAGGTCAGCAGGGTTTCACCCTCATTGGACTCCTCGTCGTGATCGCCATCATCGGGATTCTTACCTGGTTATTGCTTCCGGCGTTGGAACAAGCGAAAGTCAAGGCCAAGGCAATCGCCTACATGAACAGCGTCCGGCAGGTCGACATCGCCACCAAGCTCTATATCAACGACAACAACGATCACTTTGCCTGCACCTTCACCCTCGAAGGCGGCGAAGACGATCAGCTTTACTCCGCTGCCGGCAACTGGGGTGGTACTGCCCCCCCGCCACAGCGGGCACAGCAGCACAGCGATGGTCGATGGCCATGTGGAGCTCCTCAAACCGGGATTGTGGTATTGGGCGGGAGCGCCTGGGTTGCGACCGGATAAAAGATGCTCTTTAGCCGGCATCCGAAAAAGTGAATGAACCCAATTTCACCCATCAACAAATCGATTTACCGGAAAATACCGGCGGCCCTGGCATGAACCGTCCGCACTCCGAACCTCTCGCCCCCTGCCAAAGTTTGCGCGTCCGGACGGACGGGAAGCTTTTTCGGCGCGGTGGCGCCCGCCTCAAAATCCGGGGCGTAACCTACGGCCCATTTCGTCCCAACTCCGGCCGAAACTCATTGCCCGAGCCGGAGATGGTCCGCACTGATTTCGACCAGATGCGCGCCGCCGGAATCAACACCGTGCGCGTGTATCATCCCCCGCCCGGTTGGTTTCTGGATGCGGCCGAAGCGGCGGACATCCTCACGCTCGTCGAAGTTCCCTGCCCCAAGCATCTCGACTTTCTGGAATCAGCCGCCACCCGACAGGAAGCTCGGCAGCGAGTCCGCGACGCCGTGAGCGCTGCTGCCGGTCGCAGTCACGTGCTCGGCTGCTGCATCGGGAATGAAATTTCCGCCGACCTCGTCCGCTGGTATGGCGCGCCGCGCATCGAGAGTTTTCTCGGCGAACTTGCTGCCGTAGCCCGCGAAGCCGACCCTGGAATGCTGCTCACCTATGCCAGCTATCCGCCTACGGAACACCTCGAACTCCCCTTCCTCGACTTCACCACCTTCAACGTCTATCTGCACGACCCCGCGACCTTTCGGCGCTACCTGCTCCGTCTCGCCAACCAGAATTGCGACCGGCCGCTCGTGCTCGGCGAGATCGGGATGGACACGCTCCGACACGGCGAGGCTGCCCAGGCAGAATTCATCCGTTCCCATCTCCGCGAAGCCGCGCTCACGGGGCTGGCCGGCGGTTTTGTTTTCTCCTGGACTGACGACTGGTTCACGAACGGCTGCCAGATTGACGATTGGGCGTTTGGCCTGACCCGAAAAGATCGCACGCCCAAGCCCTCCTATGACGCAGCCGCTGAAATTTATCACAAATCTCCGGCCAAACTCCTCGCCCTCACGCCGCGGGTTTCAGTCGTGGTCTGTTCTTACAACGGCGAGCAAACCCTGGAGCAATGTCTTCGCTCTCTGCAGACGCTTGACTACCCGGACTACGAAATCATCCTCGTCGACGACGGCTCCACGGACAACACCCCCGGCATCGCTGCCAAATTCCCTGCGGTGCGGAACATCCGGCAAAAAAATTGCGGGCTCAGCGCCGCGCGGAATGTCGGCCTCGCTGCCGCCACAGGCGACATCATCGCCTACACCGACTCGGATTGTTTTGCGGATGCCGACTGGCTCACGCTGCTGGTCCACCAATTGGAAGTCAGCGGTGCTGCTGCCGTGGGCGGCCCGAACCTCACCCCCGAGGACGGTTGGACCGCAGGCTGCGTGGCTGCCGCGCCCGGCCAACCCAGCCACGTCCTCGAAAGCGACGAGATCGCCGAACACATTCCCGGTTGCAACATGGCTTTCCGCCGCGACTCGCTCACGGCCATCGGCGGCTTCGACATCAATTTCCGCAAGGCCGGCGACGACGTGGATGTCTGCTGGCGGCTTCAGAGCGCGGGTTGCAAAATCACATTCGCTCCCGGCGCCTTTGTCTGGCATCACCGCCGCCAAACCGTGCGCGCCTACCTCAAACAACAGGCCGGCTACGGCGCGGCCGAGGCGTTGCTCGCGCAGAAACATCCCGAGCGCTACAGCATTTTCGGCGGCGGCATCTGGCGCGGTGTGCTCTACGGCGGCGGTTTCAGCAGTTTGCGACTGGGCCGTCCCCGCATCCACAGCGGTCTCTTCGGCCAAGGCCTGTTTCAAACTCTCTATCAACCGGCGCCCGCGCACTGGCTCATGTTGCCGGCGACACTCGAATGGCAGCTGCTGGCCGTGATTTTGGGACTGGCCGCGCTGGGCGGCTTCCCGACGCGGAATGAATCTTTCGCCATGTTCGCCGCCACGTTGTTCATCACCGTGCTTCAAGCTGTGCAGGCCCGGCCCGCAGCCGCCCACCGGGGATTCGCCGCTCGCGCCGTAATCGCCCTGCTCTGCTGGTTGCAACCGCTCATTCGCTCCGGCCAGCGCTATCGCACCCGCTTCGGGATTCCCGCCACGCCGCTGCCGCCCGCCGGTGATCCTGCCACCTGGCCGGGCCCGGTCGCCCGCTACCTCACCACCACCGGCGTGGATCGCGCGATGCTCCTCACCCGGGCCGTCGAGGAACTCCGCCGCCGCGGGCATCACCCCGTTTTAGACCCAGGCTGGTCGCGCTGGGACTTCGACGTGATCTGCAACCAAGCCATGCGCTTGCGCGTCCGCACCGCGCAGGAAAGTTACGGCGGCAACTCCGCGCAAATTATCGTCCGCTACCAGCTCCAACGCAGCGTGCGGCTTAATGCCCTCGCGCTGATGGCGGGAGTGGTCGTGTTGCTGATGGCACTGGCGCATCATGGGCGTTTCCGCCAGAGCGAAATCCTCGGTTGCGCCGGCGCGGCGATGCTCTTCGCCAGTTGGTTCTGGATGTGGCGCTGCGGCCGCCAACTCGCCACGAAGGCTGCCGGCATCATCGACGAAACCGCCCGCAAGCTGGGCCTCACCCCGCACCGGCCGTCAGCCGAATCCAAAAAGACCGTCGCTTAAAAAAACCGACGCCTGCCGCCCTACATCTGGCCGCACCGCGCCGGGCTCGCGGTCGTGCTGCTGTCGATGCTTTTCGAAGTCGGATTCACCATGCTGCAACCGCGGCCGATGAAGGTGCTCGCCATCTTGCCGCTGCTCGCGCTGCTCATTGGCGGCTTCAGCAAGGTCATGGAGGATTTCGCCCGGTGCCGCAGCGTCCCGGAAACGCATCTCATGGGCTCGCCGAACAGGCCCTTACCGCCATTCCCGCCGCTGGCCATGTCAGTTTGGTTCGACCATTAAGACCCTTCGTGACTCCCCGCGCTTTGGAATTGAAGGAGATCGGCGTAGTGATTGAAGCCTATCGCAAAGGTGCAAAGAACGCACCTTTCTTGGATCCAAAGAATCAAGTTCCGGTCAAGTTTTCAGATGTCCTAATGCATCCAAAACGATAGGGCTTGCTCGCTTCTTTAAGAGAATGATCGGCAGGCAAGTCGAGTTCATACGCGAATCGTGCTTCCCCAAATGTTCCAAGCGCAGGAGTGGCGGTTTGCTTTCGTTTCTTTTTAAAAAAATCGCTCAACAATTGTTTGGCGTTGTTGACCACATCAGCGCCAAGGCTCTCCCGAAAAACCTTGCCCTCAATTTTAATCCTCCCAAAATATGTGCCTGTGCTAACGCATTGCACCAAATTTGGAACTTTTGGAAATAATCGCCATTTACCATCTGGCGACAAATTGGCTTCCCGCGATGGTTTCAACTTTGCCTCTTATTTATCAAATTCGGCTGGCGTCGTCGGCATACACGATCAAATTTTGCGGGATGCAATCGCGGGATACACCGCAAAAGTTAAGCTCAACAAATCGCCTTAATTTAATTATTTCGGGCCTGTAGCTCAATGGTTAGAGCAGAGGACTCATAATCCTTTGGTTCTCGGTTCAAGTCCGAGCAGGCCCACCAAACTCCGCTTTTCTACTCATCCGAGACGGTGCGACGGGCGACTTTCTTTCCAGATTGATGGGACTTTTCCGCGAGCATTCCGGCTTTGGCGCGGCGGGAGCGTTTGCGTTTCTGACGGCGGATCTTCTCGATCTCGGCGCGTTGCGCAGCAACGAAGCCATTCTGCCGGGCCTCGATCTTGTCGAGCAGCAGGCGGCGGGCGATGAAGCGGTTGAGGCTCTGCTGTCGCGTCTCTTGGCATTTAAGCGATAAGCCGGTCGGGCGGTGCAGCAGTATCACGCAGGTGGAGACTTTGTTCACGTTCTGCCCGCCACGCCCGCCGGAGCGGACAAAACTCTCCTCGATGTCAGCCTCGCGCACGCCGAGCGCGGCCATGCGGGTGGCGAGTTGCGTTTCCTTTTCGAGACTTACGGGAAAAACGCTCATGGCAGAACTGTAACGGCGCACTACGCAGGCGGCAAAACTTTTACGGTGTGCGTGATTGCACCAGCACCCGGAACGCGCGACCGAAGTGGTCGGGGTGAGTCAGCGTCTGAAACTGGCGGACCTGAGCGGCGGTCAGATCAATGAAATACTTTTCCGGAGGAGACGCTTCCGATCCATCTACGGTTGAGCGCGGCGGCAGACTGGCGTGGCGCAGGATGTCTGTCAGAAATTGTGCCTGCGAGCAAAGCCGCTCCGTTTTCAATCCCCACCATTCTCCTGTTGCTTGTACGGCAGTAAAATTCACGTGTGCCGTCAGGTCTTGTTCCCCAGGATGGGCGAGCAAATCATCGCTTACTTGATGCCGATGGTAGGCCCGGAGCGTGCCATTGACCCGCTCTGGCATGAACAACTCCTGCGCCGACAGGCCGTAATCAATGGTCAGCAGTTTGCCGCGGCGCAAAGGGTACGCCATTCTCCACCATTCGTTTTCAATTCTGAGGCCGCTTTCAACAGTGTAATCATCTGGCAACACCGCCAACAAAGATTCGGGCAGTTTTGGAATTCGATTGTCAGAAGGACGACAGAGCGTTTTATGCCACACAAAACGCTCGCCATTATAGGTGACTCCCCACTCAAACCATTTTTTTGCTTTCGCATTCCAGCCCATGCGGTCAGCAGGAAGAGCGTCCAACAATTCGTTGCTAAACATGATGCCAGCAAGCAGCGGTTCGTATCCGCCTTTCCATTCTCGCCATAGATAGCGCGTTTGATCCGCCCATTTAACTTTCCCGGCAAAGCCGCTGAGCCTCTCCGCTTGCCATTGGCGCCGGAGTTCCGAAGGCTCGATGATGTGATACTCGATCCGGTCAAAAATCTTACGGCGGCGGTGTTGCAGCCACGCCAAAATATCCGCGGCAAGTTTGCCGTCGTGAGCACCGGCTTCGACAATTTTTAGCGGAGCATGGCTGGGGTGAGGGTCGGGCAATTCTTCGAGCCACTCCGCGAATTGAAACGCCAGCAATTCGCCGAACAGCGGTCCGACGCTCACGCTGGTATGATAATCACCGCGCTGCCCGATTGCGTCCGGTTTTCGCTCATAATATCCCAGTTTCGGACAATAGAGGGCCAGTTCCATGAAGCGGGCGAAGGGCATC
>JAFMIX010000052.1 GCA_017853785.1 Verrucomicrobiales bacterium | reverse complement strand
ATCCCCTGCGTGGCCGCCCAGCGGACGGCGTATTGCATGAGTTCGGCGCCGTTCTTGAGTTTGAGTTTTTCCCGGGCATGCAGGCGGTGGGTTTCCACGGTCTTGCCGCTGATGTGGAGCCGGGCGCTAATCTCGGCGGTGGACATGGCCTGCCCGACCAGCCGGAAGACTTCAAGCTCCCGATCGGTGAGGGCGCTGATGAGGTTGGCATCGTTCTCGGAATGGGCTTTGGAGAGAGAGTTCAGGATGTTGGCGGAGATGCCGGGGCTGATGTAAACCTCGCCCTCCAGGATGCGGCGGATGGCGGTGAGGAGCTTCTCGCCGCCTTCGCTTTTCATGATGTAGCCGCGGCCGCCAGCGCGGAGCACGCGCTCGGCGTAGACACTTTCATCGTGCATGGAAAGGACCAGTACGGGCACGGTGGGATGCTGGACCTGCATGTCCTTGATGAATTCCAATCCGCTCTTGCCGGGCATGCTGATGTCCGCCAGAACCAGGTCGGGCAGCGGTGGCTTGATGAAAGCGAGGGCTTGCTGGACGTTTTCAACTTCCCCGTAGATTTCGAGGTCGGGTTCGTGGGCGATCAACTGGGTGAGGCCGTAGCGCGTCATGGGGTGGTCGTCCATGAGCAGGATTTTCTTTGGCGTCCGGGCTGAGCGTCCGGGTGGGCGCGGGCGTTTGGTTTTCATCTTATTCTTTTCCGCTGGCGGCGGTGAGGCCTTTGTTGACGGTGCAGGTGAGGGTGACGCCCTTGGTGGCGTTGCGCTGGACGATGAGGTCGCCGCCGATGATGCCGGCGCGGTATTGCATGATGCGCATGCCCATGCCTTTCTGGGCGGATTTTTTGCGGGGCAGTGCGGCGCCGTCGTTGCTGACTTGGAGGATGAGGCCGGCGGGTTCGGCGGCGAGGCTGATTTCGATGCGCCGGGCTTTGCCGTGTTTGATGGCGTTGCTGACGGCTTCCTGGGCGATGCGGTAGAGGTGGATGCTCACGGTCTCATCGGTGACGCGCAGGGGGATCTTGCATTTGAACCGGCAATCCACCTGGAAGATGGTGCGGATGCGTTCGGCGAGTTCGCGCAGGCCGTTCATGAGGCCCTCTTCCTCGAGGCGGACGGGGGAAAGGCCTTGGGCGAGTTCGCGGGTCTTGTTCATGGCGGAGCGCACCATCTGGGCGATCTCGCGGGCTTGGGCGGCCTTGGGGTGGGACTTGGCGGCGAGTCCGCTGAACAGGGTCTGGCTGAGGAATTCGATGCCGGCGAGCTGCTGACAGAGGTCGTCGTGCAAGTCCTGCCCGAGGCGGCGCTGCTCGCGTTCGCTGATGGAGAGGATTTCCTGCTCCAACTCTAGCCGGCGCGTGATGTCGCGCACGAACCAGCGGGTGTGGACGAGCCGGTCTTTCTCCCACAACCCGTTGGCATCCACGAGCACATGGCGGATGACGCCGTCTTTTTGGCGGATGCGGGCGCGGCAGTTGTGGATGGTTTCCCTGCGGGCCAGCCGGCTGTGGATGTTGTTGATGACTTTGGCGTCCACAAAAAACTTGGAGACGGGCTGGCCGAGGACTTCTTCGAGTTGGCAGTGGAGAAGTTTTAGTTCGGCCTGGTTGATGCGCACGATGCGACCGTCCGGCGCGGCCCAGAACAACCCCAGCGGCGCCTCGGTGAAGAAGTCTTCCAGGTCTTGCTCGTTCTTCCGCAATGCTTCGAGCACCTGTTTGCGGGCGGTGATGTCGCGGATGATGCCAATGAAGTGCGAGAGCTGTCCTTGGGCGTCGCGCACGGGGGAAAGCGTGAGATCGTTCCAGAACGGCGTGCCGTCCTTGCGGTAGTTGAGCAGCTCGCCGGAAAACTCCCTCATGTTCTTCAGCGCGTTGCGCATCGTGTCCACCGTCTGCAGATCAGTCAGCGGCCCGACGAGAAAGGACGACCGCCGGCCCAACACTTCCGCCTCGCGATAGCCGGTGATCGCCTCGAACGCGGTGTTCACCGAGAGGATGCGCCGGTCCGCGTCGGTGATGAGCACGCCTTGGGAGACGGCTTTGATGGCGTAGTCGCTGACGCGTAGGGCGTCCTCGGCGCGCTTGCGCGGCGTGACATCGTGCACAAACAACTGAAAGCCCGGTTCGCCGCCCCACCGGACGGGCACGGCGGCGACTTCCACGTCCACCGCGACCCCGTCCAACCGGATGAATTTCGCCTGGATGGCCGGGGCCAAGTTCTGGGAGGCGAAGCTCTGGGCGAAGTGACTTTTATGGTCGGGATGCACCATCTCGACGATGGATTTGCCGAGGAGCTGTTCGGGTTGCTGGGCTTCAAAGAGTTTCAGTGCGGCAGGGTTGAGATAAGCGAAGCGGTTTTCAAATCCGATGAAGATGGCCACCGGTGCGTGTTCCACCAAGTAGCGGTAGCGTTCCTCGCTGGCCTGTAATTTTTCCTGCGCCTGCTTGCGCAGCGTGATGTCCCGCGCGACGCCGACGATGCGTTCCCCGTTGCTGTCCGGGTCGGACACCGTGATGCCGCGGTCGCCAATCCAACGGATCGAGCCGTCATCCGGCAACACGATGCGGTATTCCTCGTGGAATCCTTGCCGCAGGCTGATTTGCTGGAAGGCCCGGGCCACGCGCTCGCGGTCTTCGGGGTGCACCGCTTCCAACCAGGATTCCGGGTGCTCGTAGCGGCTCTGGCAGGTGCGCCCCCAGACCTTCTCGTAGGCCGGGCTGATGTACAGCGGCCGGGCCGTGCGGGCGTCCAGCATCCAATATACTTCCTGCACATGCTCCGCCAACTGCCGGAACTGCGGTTCACTCTCCTCCAACAGCACCTCGGAAATTTTCCGCTCCGAGATGTCCCGGACCACCGCCATGACGCCGATGATTTTTCCCGTCGCTTCCTGTAACGGGGCGCAGCTGTCCGCAACCCAGACCGATCGGCCAGTCTGCGGAATCTGGTAGAAATATTCCACGGGGGCGCTCACCTTACCCTGCATCACCTCGGCCAATCGGGCCATCAGCCCAGCTGCTTGGAGACTGGGAAACACCTCAACCGGCGGCCGCCCCAGAACTGCCGCCGCCGGCACCCCGGTCAATTGTTCCATCACCGGATTCCAGACCTGATAGGTCAGGTCCGGCCCATAGCCAATGATTCCTTCCTTCGCGGCAGCGATGGCCGGCCCGCTGAAATGGCCGGCCAGCATCCCGGCTGAAGTGAGCATCCATTCGCCGCCCGCGCCCAACGCCTCCCCCTGCTTCCGTTCACGCCGTCCCGCCCGTTTGCGGGGCGGAGAGCTCACCTGATCCGGGGAAGAGTTTTGGGACGCGGTGATCATGCGGTGACATTACTGTTTCAATGGGCTGATGTATCGTCGCCAGCCGCAGGGGCCGTGGTGATTTGCGGCTAAGGCCAACCAAACCCGCAACCCCGCGTTTCGGCAACTATCATTCTTTCCGCAAAACTGAATACCCGGCGGAGGATTTGCAACTCCATTCCTGCCGCCCGGCCTGCGCGCGGCTGTGCTCCGACCCGATGGTAAGGCGGGCTTCATTCCAGACTCGCCGGGCGGGCGGGCGGGTGCCTTCACCTGTTTCCATTGTGAGGACGCCCGCCTCGATTCTGAGGCAAAAGCGAGGCGAGAAATTTTTTTTCGAACTTCTTTAACATTTGTAAGTCACTGTCGGTTAACACTAAAAGGCTCTAAATCCAACCGGCATTTTAGTGATTTTCGATCGCGGCAACCTTCCTGCTTTGCATGCCTGTCATGAAGCATTGTTGGAAAAAGGCCCTTGTAACGCTGGTTTTGCTGGCGGTGGGGGCGACTGCGTGGGGCGGCCAGAGCATCGCCTTCACCTGGAACACCAGCATGACCAACATTGCTGGATACAAGATTTACTACGGGGCTGCCAGTCGCACCTACACCAACAGCCTGAACGTCGGCAACCTGCCGGACTTCACCATTTCGGGGCTGAAACCCGGGTTGACTTATTTTCTGGCTGCCACCACTTACGACTCCGTTGGAGTGGAAAGCGCCTATTCCGCCGAAATATCCTTGGTCATTCCCTTGAGCGGCACAAATCCTCCGCCTGTCGTCACGCTCACCGCGCCGGTGAATGGGGCCAACTACGCCGCGCCTGCCACCCTCAACCTCGCCGCCGCCGTCACCGCCAACAACCACACCATCACCAAAGTTCAATTTTACAACGGCAGTACCCTGCTGGGCGAGGTTGCCACCGCACCCTACGAATTTGCTTGGAATGGTGTCGCCGTGGGCAGTTATACGCTGACTGCCCGCACGGTTTTTGATTCCACTAACACGGTGGACTCCGCGCCTGTAAGCGTGTCGGTCAGCCCGAGCACCGCCACCCGTTACAATTTCACCCAAGCCGACCGCGCCAGCCTACTTGCCGGCGGTTGGGATTTTCTCGCCCGCACCGCCGCCGGTGCGAGCCGGAACACCGAGATGACCAGCGGCGCGGTGGTGGACTACGATCAGGTTCGGCATCCGGGCACGCTGCGGATTCCTTGCGATGCCGGCGATCTCTGGGAGTCCATCAACGACACGCGCAACAGCCTGTTCCGCAACCTGCCCGCCGACTGGACCAGCATCCGCGTCAAACTGGCTTTCGCCCCCACGCAGAACACCGAGCAGGCCAGCATCGTCGCCTATCAGGACGATGACAACTATTTGCAGGTCTCTCGGGAATTCAACGGCGGCAACAAAATTTCGTTCGTCCGGGAAATCCGCGCCGCCGCCTCCGGCCTGCAATCTGCGGCCGTCACCGCCACCACCAACTTGCACCTGCGCTTGGATCGTGAAGCCGCGACCGGAACTTTCAGCGCCTTCTATTCCTTGAACAGCACCACTTGGCTGCCGCTTGGCACGGCGGTGCAGACGCTCGTAAATCCCCGGATTGGCATTATTGTTTGCTCCTCGCCTGGTGGTTATCCCAACGCCGAGATCTCTTGGGTGGAAGTGCTCGCGCCGCAGGCAAATCCTGTGCTGACCGTCGCGGCCACCACGCTGGATTTCGCCGCGTCCCAAGGCAGCAGCCCCGCCACCCAATCGTTGGCGATCGGCAACAGCGGCACTGGTTCGCTGGTTTGGACGGCGAGCGCCGATGCCACCGCGCCCGCATGGCTCGCTGTCAGCCCGCTCACCGGCACCAACAACGGCAGCGTGACCGTTTCCGTGAACAGCTCCGCCTTGGCGGCGGGCAGCTACACCAAGAATCTCACCATCACCGCACCCGGGGCGACCAACAGCCCGCAAACCATCACCGTCAACCTCACCGTCTCCAATCCGCCGCCCACCATCACCCTGACCGCCCCCACCAACAATGCGAGCTACGCGGTCTCCGCCACCATCAATCTTGCCGCAACCGTAACCGCCAACGGCCAGAGCATCACCAAAGTTCAATTCTTCACAGACGCCACCTTGCTTGGTGAAGACGCCACTGCGCCCTACAACTTTACTCTGACCAACGTCGCTGCCGGTGATTGCAATCTGACCGCGCGGGTGGTCTACAACGCTGGTAGCACGGAGGACTCCGCACCCGTGACCGTCAAAATTATCAACGCGCCGCCCACGCTCGATGCCCTCAGTGACCTGACCTTAAACGAGGACGCGGCCCAAAAGACCGTGGCCCTCAGCGGCATCACCGCCGGCGCGACCAACGAAGTGCAAACCCTCACCCTAACTGCGATTTCGAGCAACCCGGCCTTGATTCCCAACCCCACCGTCATCTACACCAGCCCCGGCACTAACGGCAGCATCAAGTTCACCCCCAAGGCCAACGCCTTCGGCACCGCCACCATCAGCGTCACCGTCAATGATGGCCAGGCCGCCAGCAACACCATCGTTCGCGCCTTCACCGTCACGGTCAACCCCGCCAATGACGTGCCCACCTTGAGCGCGCTCACCGCCCTCACCATCAATGAGGATGCGGCGACCCAGACCGTCGCCCTCGCCGGCATCTCCATGGGACAGACCAACGAGGCGCAAACCATCACGGTCACCGCCACTTCCAGCAATCCCGCGCTGATTCCCAATCCGACGGTCAATTATATCAGCCCGAACGCGACGGGCTCGTTGACATTCGCGCCCCGCGGCAACGCCTTCGGCACCGCCACCATCACCGTCACGGTCAATGACGGCGGCGCCAGCAACAACACGGTCAACCGCACCTTCACCGTCATGGTCAACCCCGTCAACGACACCCCCACGTTGGGCGCGCTTGCCAACCTGACTATCGACACGGGCGCGCCGCAGCAGACTGTCGCCCTCGCCGGCATCACCAGTGGTGCGACCAACGAGGTGCAAACGCTCACCGTCACTGCCGCCTCCAGTAACCCCGCCTTGATTCCCGCGCCCACCATCACCTACACCAGCCCCGGCACTAACGGCAGCATCAAGTTCACCCCCGTGAGCGGCGCTTCCGGCCTCGCCACCATCACTGTCACCGTCAACGACGGCGGCACCAGTAACAATCTCGTGGCGCGTTCCTTCACCGTCACCGTCAGCGCGCCCGCGAAGCCCCTCGCCCCGCTCGTCGCGCAATTGAGCCTCGGCTCGGCTTTGCTCCAAGCCGGCCAGAGCACCAATGTCCCCCTAAACTTCAGTTCCTCCGCCGGAGTCGTTGACCTTGACGTCCTGCTGGTGTTGCCGTCCGACCGCCTGACCAACCTCGCCGTGCAAGCCCTCGCGCCGGAGATTGATCTCGCGGCCTCGACGCTCACGCCGCAGGCTGACAACACCTGGTTGCTCCACCTCGCGGCCAAGGCGGGACAAACCATCGCGGGCGGTGGCGCCATCGCCGAACTGGAATTCACCGCCGTGACCGACCAACGCTCCGGGATTATGCCCTTGACCGCCCAGTCGTTCTCCGCCACTGCAAACACCGGCGCCCGGATCACCGACCAACCGGGGCAATCAGGTCGTGCGGTCATCATCGCCGAAGAATCACTGCTGGAACTGGGTCGCAACGCAGACGGCTCGCCGGCCCTGACAGTCTATGGCAAACCGGATCGTTCCTATGCGGTGGAATATTCCGCGCACCTGGGCGGCAGCGCACTGTGGACTCGGCTTTCGGCTCCCCTCGGCACGAACAGCATCGCCAAACCTGTCACCGGGCTGGTGGCGCCGGCGGGCAATGTCTTCTACCGCGCGGTGGAACTGCTTCCCTGAGTGGAGACCAGTTCGAAGGTGACTACCGCTGGCGGCAGCATCACGCCGCCGGCGGGACAGAGGTCGGCGCGGCTGGGGCGTCCACAGCTTCTACAACCGCGAGCCGCAGCGACATCAGACTTTGCTTCAACAATCCGGCTTCTTCAGGCGTGAGGTTGCCCTGCGTCTTCGCCTGAATCATCTCCAATTGTTCGATGAAATACTGCGCCGCCGGGAGGTCGCGCATCATCTGGCCCGTCGCGGGATTGGCGATCTTGCCGAGCAGCATCAGCGTCATGTTCGTCTGCTGCATGACCATCTGGGTGAACGCGGCGGTCACCTGCGCGGCGCTTTTCGGATCGGTGCGGATTTCGCTCATGATTTTTTCTGGCTTTGCCGGCGGAGATCCGCCAGCAGAAAACGGACGAGGTGATTCAGGCGGGTCTCCACATTCACGGTCTCGAGAATCTTCTGCCGATCGTCCGCCACGGACAGCACGGCGCAAGAAACCAAATCCGCGACCTGCGCGGGCGTGGCGAGATGCTCGAGGTAATGCAAAATCTCCTTTGCCGGCAAGCTGGGCGGCGGCATCTGGCCCGCGCCGCTCTTCGGCTGCGAGAACACGGGGAATGGAAACGGCAGCCCTAGTTGAAACCGCTTCGCCAGCAGGTCGCGCACTTGGGTGACGAGCGCGTCGACGGCGGGGCTGTCGCACGGTGGCGTTTCCAGCGGGCGGATGCCGTGGACGCGATAAGGGCGGTAGCGCACGGCCGGGGTGAGTTCCACGCGGGTCACGCCTTGGAGGACAAGGTGCGAGGTGCCGTCCGCGTGGTTCACGGCGGCGCGGATGAGGCCGAGCCCGGCGACGGTCATGGGCTTCTCGCGATCGCACCCCGGCTTCTGCATCGCCACGGCGAACATGCGCCCGCCCGCGAGTGCGTCGGCGAGCATCCGGCGGTAGCGCGGCTCAAAAATGTAAAGCGGCAGCAGCGCCTGCGGGAACAGCGTCGCGCTCGGCAGAGTCATCACGGCCACTTCGCGGGGCAACTTCATGGGCACAACTTACGAGCGCGGGGCGGTTTGGCAAGTCGCGAGCGTTTCGGGAATTTCCCTTTTCGTTGGCGCCGGTTGGTTTAGAATCCGCCCACGATGCGCGTGATGAGCGGGTGGATTTTGATATTGCTGGCGGCACTGCTGGCCGGAACGGCCGGGAGCGCGCCGACCGCGGCGGAGCAGCGCGCCCTGGCCGCGGCAGATCGCTCCTTTCAACTCGGCTTTTGGGAGCGCGCGGAAAAACAATTCGCCGCCATCGCCGAGCAAGCCCCGGCCAAATCCGAACTGCGGGCACAGGCGTGTTTGCGGCAGGCGCAGGCGCAATTTCAGCAGGGTCAGTTCACGAACGCCATCGACCGGCTCACCACGCGGCAACGCGAGGCCGGCAGGTTGGCGGATGAATATCAGTTCTGGCTCGGCGAGGCGCAGTTTCAGAACCTGAACTTCCCCGCCGCCGCCGCGGCGTATGCGCGGCTGGTGAAAGATTTCCCCGGCTCGGCTCGGTTTGCAGAGGCGAGCTACGCGGAGGCGTTGGCGCGGTCCAAACTCGCCGAGTGGTCGCGCGTGATCGAATTGCTGCGGCAGCCCGGCGGCGCATTCGCCAAGGCGGCGGCGCAGAACCCCACCAACGAAACCGTCATCCGCGGCGGGCTGCTGCTGGCGGAGGCGCAATTCGCCTTGAAAGATTTTCCCGGGGCGGAACAGACCGCGCGCGCCTTGCCGGGACAAAAGTTAAGCCCGGAGTTGGATTGGCGGCGGCAATTTCTGCTGGGCCGCCTCCAACTCGCCAACGACCAGCCCTCCGAGGCCCTTGCCGGGATCACCAATCTGATCGCGCTCGCGGCCGCCTCCGGCCAGCGCGATTTACAGACCGAGAGCGCGCTCTTGCACGGCAGCATCCTTGAGCGGTTGAAACGATTCGATGACGCCGTCGCCGCCTACGAGACCAACCTTGCTACCGACCTGCCGTTGGAACGGCGGCGGCAGGCAGTTTTGAAAATCGTCGAGCTGCTGCTCGCCCGCAACAAGACCGCCGCGGCCGCGCAGCGGCTGGAGAGCTTTCTCGGCCAATACGGGAAGGACAAGGCTGTGGACGCCGGCCTGCTCACCGTCGGCGAACTGCAGCTGCGCGAATATCTCGCCCATCCCACCGCCAACTCGAACGACTGGGCGCAGGCCGCCACGCAGTTCGACCTGATGATCACGAATTATCCCCGCAGCCCGTTGCTCGGCAAGGCGCTGCTCAATCGCGCCTGGTGCTGGTGGGTCGTGGACAAAATCCCCGAGAGCGCCACCGCGTTTCAGCAGGCCGCCACCCGTGCCACGCTCGCGGCAGACCAGGCACTCGCGCGGTTCAAATGGGCGGACTGCCAGTTGCGGCTCGGCGATGCGGCGGGCGCCCTCACCAATTACCAGTTTGTGCTGGAAAGATTCACCTCGTGGCCGGAAGTGCGTGAGGAACTCTTCGAGCCGGCGCTCTATCAGGTCGTCCGCGCCAGCCTCGCCACCGGCAACCTCACCGCCGCCACCAACGCCCTTGCCCGCATCCTCACCGCCTATCCCGGCAGTTTCCTCTGCGAGCGCAGCCTGCTGCTGACCGGCGAAAAATTGAACCGCGCCGGCAACCCTGCCGCCGCGCGGAAACTGTTTACCGATGCTTTGCAAAAATTTCCCAAGTCCCCGCTCGCGCCGGAACTCCAGCTCGCCGTGGCCCGCACCTACGAGCAGGAACCGGACTGGTCCGCCGCCGCCGCCGAATACGACCGTTGGCTGGCGGATTATCCCGACCACGAAGCGCGCCCCCGCGCGGAGTTCGGCCGCGCCTGGGCCTTCGGTCAGGCCGGTGAGGCCACCAACGCGCTGGCCGGCTTCACCGATTTCATCGCGCAAAACCCCACCAACGAACTTGCCGCGCTCGCCCAGAACTGGGTCGCCGACTACAGCCTGCAACGCGGCGATTACAAGAGCGCTGAGGCGAATTACCAGCTCCTCTTCCAGAAATGGCCGGCCACTCCCCTCGCCTACCAAGCCCAGCTCATGGCGGGCCGCACTGCCGTGGCCCGGCTCGGTAATGCCGATGCCGCCGGCTATTTCATCAAGCTCATCAATGACAAAAGCTGTCCGCCGGAACTCGTCGCCCAGGCATTCTTTGAATACGCCGACGCCACGACGCGCATGGAGGCTGCTGACGCCAATAAACCGTGGAGCAACTTCGAAGAAGCCATTCCCATCTTCAAAAAAATCCCGCAGCTCTATCCGACCAACGACCTCGTCGCGCCCGCCTGGGGCCGCATCGGCGATTGCTACCTGCAGCTCGCCACCGCCGACGCGAAACTTTACGCCGCCGCCACCAACGCCTACCAACAGGCCGTGGACGCGCCCCGTGCCACCGTCGCCGCGCGCAGCCAGGCCGAGGTCGGCCTTGGGCTTACGCTGGAAAAAATGGCGGCGCTCAAGACCGGCGCGGACGCCACCGCGCTGCTCCAGCTCGCGCTGAACCATTATCTGAACGTCGCGCTCGCCACCAACCTGCGCGAAGGTGAGACCGCCGACCCATTCTGGGTCAAGCAAGCCGGGCTGGAACAGGCGGTGCGCCTGGCCGAGGCGCTGGGCCAGCGCGAGTCAGCCGCGCAATTGCTGGACCGGCTGGCCGCGCAGTTCCCGCAATTACAACCTGTCATTGAAAAGCGTAAGGCGCGCACCCCGCCGCCGACGTCCGCCAATTGAACGGTATTTTCTCCGCAAGGGCGTGCGGGTTGAACGAAGCAAAACCCACCTTCATGGGCGAACTTACCGCTGCGGAAAAATCTGGTAGAGCAACAGGTAAATCACCACGCCGGTGACGGAGACAT
>JAFMIX010000051.1 GCA_017853785.1 Verrucomicrobiales bacterium | reverse complement strand
CTCGCCAGCATGATGACGCCGCCGACGAAGTAGAACTGGTAGCTCGCCATGTTCAGCCGGGGGAACGCCATGTCGCACGCGCCGATCTGAAGCGGCACGACGTAGTTGCCGAACGCGCCGACCGCCAGCGGCACGATGGCAAGGAACACCATGATTGTGCCGTGCATCGCACCGAAGGAATTGTACAGGTCGGGGGACATGACCCCGCCCGCCGCGACGTCCCCGAGGACTTTGTACAGGAGGTCGCCGACGAACGGAATCGGCTGGCCGGGCTTGGCAATCTGCCAGCGCATCATCAACATCAGCCCGAAACCGAACAGCAGAAAGCACAGCGCGGTCAGGCCATATTGGATGCCGACAACCTTGTGGTCGGTGGAGAAGATGTATTTGCGCCAGAAATTCGGCTCGGCGTGGTCATCATGATGCGCCGCGGCGGCGTGGTCATGGTGCGGAGCTGCGTGAGAAGATGCGTGCATGATTTTGCGTTTTCTAAAACTTTAATTGTCGCCGGCTCGCCAAAAAAATTTTACCGGGCGTAAAAAACCGGAAATTAACCGTCCCCCCGCCGTTTTTGTCAACCGCAGACTGTGGATTTTCACCGGGTCTTGTCCAGCACCATCACGATGAACAGCAGCGGCAGATACAGAATCGAGGCCAAAAACAACAGCCGCGCGCTGGCCAAGGTCAGTTGCCGGGAAAATTTCACCGCGCAACCCAAGTAACCCAGCCCCAACATCAGCGCGCTCACCAGATACACCGGCCCGGCCAGATGCAGCAGGAACGGGAACAAGCTGACCGGCAGCAGCCCCAGCGCGTGGCTTACCGCCTGCCGCCCGGTGCGGAACCCTTCCGCGTCCACCAGCGGTAGCATCACAAAGCCCGCCTTCGCATATTCCTCGCGGTAAATCCATGCGATGGCCAGAAAGTGCGGCAATTGCCAGAAGCACAGGATGGCGAACAGCACCCAGCCTTCCGCCGAAACCGCGTCGCGCGCCGCCGTCCAACCCATCAGCGGCGGCAACGCCCCCGGCACTGCGCCGATAGCCGTGTTCAACCACGTCACGCGTTTCATTGGCGTGTAAACAAACAGATATAACACCAGCGTGATTGCACCGAGAAAACTGGTCAAAAGATTCACCGCCAGCGCCAGCCAGATCAATCCCGCCGCCGAACAGGCAGCGCCATAAATCAACACCGCCGTCGGCTGCAACCGCCCCGAGGGCAACGGCCGCCCTGCGGTACGCCGCATCTTCGCGTCGTGCACGCGCTCCAGCAATTGGTTTAACGCTGCCGCGCCGCCTGCGACCAACGCCGTGGCGAATACCGTGTGCAGCATCAGCGCGTAATTCATCGGCCCGCGAAAGCCGACGTAGAAACCCACGAGCGTCGTCAGCAAGACCAGCAGCGTGAGCCGCAGCTTCAGCAATTCGCCGAAAACCGCCACGCCGCCCTTCTGCGTTGTCACTGTCGCGCTCAAGGATGGGGTTGCTGTCAGATTCATCAGCCAGTCTGGAAGCGTGCGGCTATTGCCGCGCCGCCCCCGAAAAACGGAAGGTGATTATAGTGAGCAAAGCGCCTGTGACCAGCGAAAGTGCGCCGACCAAGACATGCGCCGTGGCTACGTCCGCCGCTTTGTTTGACCAGATCGTCCACGCGCCCAATCCGGCTTGAACCAGGATCAAACCCAGCCAAATCAACGCCGGTCGCCGCAAAAATCCCCGCGTCCGCCAGGCGCAGACCGCCACTGCGCTCAAAATCACCACCGCCAAAGCCCGGTGCGCGAGTTGCAACCAGATTTGCGCCGCCGTGATGGGGTTTTCCCCTGCCAACTCGAACCGCACCGCGTTGTAGCTCGCCACGGCTGCCGGGCTGGTATCCGGCCAGAGTTTGCCGTGCGCCAGCGGAAAATCCGGGATTGCCAGCCCCGCGTGCTGATGCCGCATCGTCGCGCCGAGGATGAGCTGGAGGAAAATCATAACCGTCGTGAACAAGAACCACCGCTGCGCAGAGCATTCGGGATTCTGGATTCCGGATTCTGAATGCTGCTTTTGCCACCAACGGCTTGTGAGCAGCGCGATCACGCACAGCAGCAACAGAAACGCCTGTCCCAGACAACCATGGATCAGCCCGAACACCATGCCCAGCTTCGCGCCCGCGACGACGTGCGCATCCAGCACCACGCGCAAGCCGCCAAGCAAACCCTGCACCTGCACCAACCAAAACGCCCACCAGCCCAGCGCGGGCAAGGGCCGCGCCGCCGGAGAGCTGTTCACCCACACCACGCCGGCCAGCAAGACCACGCCGCCGATGCCGGAGAGAAAATGTCCCGCCCCGCGCCAGTCCGGCCCGAGGGCGAGCAGGGCAAAACCCGCCAGAATCTCCGCGCCGCCGATAATCAAAAGCGCCCGCCGCGCTGTGCGCCCGCCCAGCCACCGCATCAGCGCCACGACGAGCACGCCCACGATGGTCGCCCACAGCCGATGCGTGTGTTCATGGAAGACGCCGCCGGTGAGCCACGTCGCGATGGGCAGCGCGAACATATGGTAGCCGTAGCTCGTCGGCCAATCCGGCACGGACATCCCCACGGCCTTGCTGGTCACGAGCCCGCCGATGCCGATCAGGCCAAGCGTGGCCGCCACCGTCAGCAAAGCGAAGCGGTGCAGCCACGGGGAATGAATTATGAAATCGCCGCCAGCGGCGCTGGTGTTTTTTTCATCATTCATAATTCATACTTCATCATTAAAAAAATCGCCGCAGCTTCGCAGCCGCGGCGGTCGCGGGAAAACTTCCGGGTTTACTTCACTTCGACGGTGAAGTCCGCCTTCGCGCCATCAGCCTTCACTTCCACTTCCTGCTCCACGCCGAGGGGCGCGGCTTTGCGGTGCAGGGCGGTCACGGTGTATTTGCCGGCGGGCACATCCTTGATGGTGAACTTGCCTTCCTTGTCGGTCACGGCGAAATATGGATGATCCACCACCGTCACCCACGCGAACATCCACGGATGCACGTCACACTTGAACTTAAGGAAGTTTTCCGCCTTGTCGAACTTCAGCGTCAGGTCCGCGCCGTTGGGCATCTGAGCCAGGTTCTTCTCCTCGTTGCCGGCGACGGCGGGGATGCTGTGGACATTGTGCAGCACGGGGTCGGAGTTCTTCACGGTGATGGTTTGGCCGGTCTGCACCGCGACGATCTGGGGGACATAGACGCAGCTTTTCTGATCGAGCACCACGGGGGCCGCGCTCGCGCCAGTGGACTTGCCGCTGATGCCTTTGAGCATCACCACGGTGTCGGCCAGACCGCCGTTGGCGGCGACCACGAAAAATTGCGTCTTGGGCATGGCGGCGTGGAACTTGCCACAGGTGGCATCGTCCTTGAGCGGAGTGATTTCTTTTTCGGCGGGCGGCGTGCCTTTGAGGGTGACGGTGCCGGTGAGATCGCCGGCGGTGGCGACTTGTAAGGTGGCGGTCAACCCAACGGCCAGAGCGAGGACTGTTTTCATTTTCATAATAGATTTTGGTTTGGTCACAAAACCAGAGGAAACATTAGCGACCGCCGCTGCCGCAGGCAAGTTTGGTTTGCCGGCGTGGAGGTTGGACGCAGCGCGCCGGGCTTTGATCAACCGACCATCTACGCCGCGCCGGCCAGCAAGTAAGCCACCACGTCGGCGGTGCTGTAGGAATCCTGGCCCGGCTTCAGGAAGCGGGCGATATCCGCCACATCGTCGCCGGCGGTCAACAAAGCCAGTTCGGTATCGGTGGCCGAGCGGATCTGGCCGAGGCCGATGTTGGCAAGCAGACTGTTGCAAAGGCACTTGCGGCCTTGCGCGGCTTCGACCGTGCCGCCTTTGCGGACGAAGTCATCCACCGGTTCGGCGGGGCAACGGTAGCCGGTGGTACCGTCCGCTTTGCGGTAGAGGTGGCGGAGATAACCGAGGTCGCAGATGCGCTCGCGGCCTTCATAGACCGGCGCGGCGGACAAGGTTTCATCCATTTGCACGACTTTGAAGGGGAAACCCGTGGGCGAGGCGACGGGGTCGGTGAAGATCCGGGCTTTGCCGGCGCGGCTGAGCGCCAAAGCCTGGCGCTTGAGGTCGGCTTGCAAGCCGGACTCGGCGCAGAAGGCGAAGGCGGTGCCGACTTGGATGCCGGCGGCGCCGACGCTCAAGGCATGGGCCAGCTTTTGCGGGCTGGCATAAGATCCCGCGAGCCAGAAGGGCAGGCCGAGTTCTCGGATTTTTTCGAGGTCGGGCACGTCGCGCGGGCCATAGATCGGTTCGCCGCTGGCGCTGAGTTGCATCGGGCCACGCGGGGGGGCGTTGTGGCCGCCGGCGGTGTCGCCCTCGACGACGAAGCCGTCCACGCGCCCGCTGGCTTTCTTCGCGAGGGTCATGGCGAGCGTGGCGGAGGAGACGATGCCGAGGAATTGCGGGCGCTTCACCTGCGGGCGCGGGGCGCCGCAGAACGCCGCCGGGTCGAACGTGTTGAAAAAATCTTCGTTGGGCAAAGCGCCCTCCACATCAATCTTCAACTTGGCGGCCTCGCCGCGCGCGAGCGCATCCAAGCAGCCGGGAATGGAGCGGGGAATGCCCGCGCCCATCAGGACGTAATCGACATCGGCGAGCATCGCGCCGTAGAGCGAGGGCAGCGTGGGGAGCTGGATTTTTTCGAGGAGGTTGAGGCCTACGAGTCCGCTGTGGCCTTCCTTGGCCAGAAAAACTTCCGTGAAGTTGGCGGTGACGAACAAATCCACCAAGTCCGGGCCGGGTTGCAGAGTGGGCATGGCGGAGACGCGGAATGGCGCCTCGGGCGACTTGCCGCCGGGGATGAAATACTTTTTCACCACGCGCTGGGCGATGGCCGGAATGGGAAAGTGATCTAACGCCCGCAGCCGGTGCCCGCCGGGATCTCCCAATTGCAGGGCGCGCACCAGCACGATGGCGAGCCCCGTGCCGGAAACCACGCCGAGCTGTCCGAGTTGGGAGACGGTTCGTGCCAGCGTCCAGCTGGAGACCGCCACGCCCATCCCGCCCTGAATAATCTTCGGCTGTGTCATAATAAATCAAGCTGTACCGCTCCGCTGGGGATCGCCGGAAAGGTGTAGGCATGGACACCAGGCAGAAATCCGTCGGAAACCGACGTTGAATGAAAACATAATAGTCCTGCGGGCAGCCAATAGGAAGCTCTGTTTCCGAGATTGCCGATCAGCGCGGCGCGGCAAACTTTTCGGGAGCATCGGCCGCCCCATCCCGTCAAACAGGCGAAAGGATTGAAATGAAAACCAGAATATTTGTAATTTGGTCTCTCGCGGCAACTCTGGCGCTGCCCGGAGTGGCGTTCGGAAAAACCATGTCGACCCCAGCCGTGCCCGCCAAGCCGGCGAAGCCACGCATCGAAGTCTGTTTCGTCCTCGACACCACCGGTTCGATGGGCGGCCTCATCGAGGGCGCAAAACAGAAGATCTGGAGCATCGCCAACGAGATGATCGCCGCCAAACCCACGCCCGACATGCGCGTCGGCCTCGTGGCGTATCGCGACCGGGGTGACGAATACGTGACCAAGCCGTTTGCATTGACGAACGACATGGACCAGGTCTACGCCACGCTGTGCACTTTCGGCGCGAACGGCGGCGGCGATGGCCCCGAGTCCGTCAACGAGGCGCTGGCGGCCGCGGTGGAAAAGATGGAGTGGAGTCAGGACCGCAGCGTGCTGAAGCTCGTTTTCCTTGTCGGCGACGCCCCGCCGCACATGGATTATGCGACCGGCCCGAAATATCCGCAGGTCTGCCAGGCCGCGCTCAAACGCGACCTCATCATCAACACCGTCCAATGCGATTCACAGGGCGACACCGCGGAAATCTGGCGCGAAATCGCCCGACTCAGCGAGGGCAGCTATGTCGCCATTGCGCAATCCGGCAGCATGGTTGCCATGACCCCGCCGCTGGATGCCGAACTGGGCAGATTGAATGCGGCGGTCAACGCCACCGTCATCGGCTACGGCGATGCGGAGGTGCGCCGCGAGGTGGTCGGCAAAGTGGCGTTCGCGTCCGCCGCGCCGGCATCAACGTGGCGGACCGGTTGAGCTACAACGCAAGTTCCGGCAAGACCGTGCAGGGCCGCGGTGAGTTGCTGGATGCGCTCAAGGAAGGCTCGGTGAAGCTGGAGGAAGTCAAGAAGGCCGACCTGCCCGCCGAATACCAGAAACTGGACGCTGCAGAACTCGAGGCCAAGGTGTGAGCAAAGCAACAGGAGCGCGCGGAGTTGCAGGCGCAGATCGCGAAGCTGACCCAGCAGCGGGAGCAATTCATCGCCGCCGAACGGAAGCGGCTTGCGGCGGCGGGCCCGGCGGATTCGTTTGATCAGAAAGTCGCGGAGACCATCCACGCCCAGGCGGCGCGCAAGGGCATCAGCTATTCCGAGTGAAGCGGTTGTGCCTCCGGCACAAATGCAGGCGGCTACGCCTTGAACGGCGCCACCGCCTCGACACAGCGGGCGCAAAGCGTGGGATGCTCCGCGTTCGCGCCGACCTCGGCCTCCCAATGCCAGCAGCGCTCGCATTTCTCGCCGTCGGCTTTGGCGACAGTGAATGCTGGCGCGCCGGCATCCGGCTGGTCACGCAAGTCGAGCTTCGAGACGTTTAGGATTTCGCGCAGCGAATCGCGGTGGGTGGTGAAGCGTGACGCGTTCGGCGCGGAGAATTGCAGGTTGGCTTCAAGTGATTTGCCGATCAGCTTGGCCTGCCGGGCTTTTTCCAGTTCCGCCAAAGCCGGCTCGCGCAGGGCGAACATTGAATGCCACACGGCCTGTTCGGCTTCGGCGACGTTAAAACTTTTCGGCGTCAACGTGCTGTCGTGCACATTCACCGTCACCTTGCCGGGGATGAATTCCCACGCTTCGTCCGCCGTGTAGGCAAGAATTGGCGCGAGCATCTGACACAGGCCGGTCACGAGCCGGTGCAGCGCGGTCTGCGTGGAGCGGCGGCGCGGCGAATTCGCGGCATCGGTGTAGCAGCGGTCCTTGATGACGTCGTGGTAGATCGAGGACAACTCCACGGCGATGAACTGGCTGACCTTCTGATAGACGACGTGGAATTCGTATTTGTCGTAGGCCGCGAGGACTTCGGTTTCGAGCTTCGAGAACTCGCCGAGAATCCAGCGGTCGAGGCCGGTGAGTTTGTCGTCGGCTACGGTGTGCTTCGCGGGATCGAAGTCGTATAGGTTCGAGAGCTGGTAGCGTAGCGCGTTGCGGATGCCGCGATACGTCTCGCTCACCTTGTTGATGCGCTCCTCGCTCACGACGATGTCGTTGCGGTAGTCCTGCGAAGCGACCCACAGGCGGACGACGTCCGCGCCGTATTTCTTCACGTAGGCTTCGGCAGTCTGCGGCTTCTCGTAACCGCCTTGTTTGCTCTTGGAAATCTTTTCGCGGTCGGCGTCCACCATGAAACCGTGGGTCAACACGGTCTTGAACGGCGCGGCGCCATTGCCCGCAAGCGAGAGCAACAGTGAAGACTGAAACCAGCCGCGATGCTGGTCGCTGCCTTCGAGATAGACGTCGCACTGGAACGGCTTGTCCTTGCCGGCGATTTCCTTGCGGCGCGCGATGACGGCGCGGGAAGAGCTGCCGGAATCAATCCACACGTCGAGCGTGTCGCTGGACTTGGCGACGGCGTCTCCGCCGGTCCAATTCGCAGGCTTTACGAGCGCCCAGAGTTCGGCGGAAGTTTTCTCGAACCACACGTTCGAGCCGTGTTTCTCGATGAGGTCGGCGGCGTTGCGGACAATTTGCGCGTCCAAAATCGGTTCGCCCTTGGCGTCGTAGAACGCGGGGATGGGGACGCCCCAAGTGCGCTGGCGGCTGATGCACCAGTCGGGGCGGGATTGCACCGCTCCTTTGATGCGGTTCACGCCCCAATCGGGAATCCACGCGACGCGGTCAATCTCGGCGAGCGCGGATTCACGGAATTTGTCGTGGTCAATCTTGATGAACCACTGGTCCATCGCGCGGAAGATGACGGGCGTTTTGCTGCGCCAGCAATGCGGGTAGCTGTGGTGATAATTCTCCTGATGCAGCAGCGCGTGGCGCACGCGCAGTTCGTGCAGGACGGCTTCGTTGGCGTCGCTCTTGCCGTGTTTTTCGAGGATGGATTTGCCGAGCATCTCGGCGGGCAACTGCTGCTCGACCGGCAATTCGTTCGAGTGCGCGAGCTGGCCGTCGTCGTTGACGGGCGAGTAGATGGGCAGGCCGTTGGCGCGGCCGAGATTATAGTCGTCGAGGCCGTGGCCGGGCGCGATGTGGACGAAGCCTGTGCCGGTGTCAGCGGTGACGAAGTCAGCGGCGAAGGCTTTGCCGGTGCGGTTGCAGAACGGATGCTGGTATTCGAGGTGGGCGAGTTGCTCGGTGGGGAACGGCGTTTCGGCGTAGTTCGACCAGCCGCATTTGGCGGCGACGGCGGGGAGCAGGCCGCGGAAGAGGATGTAATTCTCCGCGCCGGCCTTCGCGGTGACGTATTGAAAATCCTTGTTGTAGGCGACGGCGAGGTTCGCGGGCAGCGTCCACGGCGTGGTGGTCCAGATGACGACGAATGTGTGCGGCTGGCCGACGACGGGAAACTTGACGAAGCAGCTTTGGCTGACGTGGTCGGCGTATTCGACTTCGGCCTCCGCGAGCGCGGTGCGGCACGGGATGCTCCAATACACGGGCTTCTTGCCGCGATAGACGAAGCCCTTGGCCACGATGTCCGCGAAGAGGCGGAGTTCGTCGGCTTCGTATTCCTTGTTGAGTGTGAGGTAGGGATTTTCCCAATCGCCGAGCACGCCGAGGCGCTTGAATTGGGTGCGCTGGAGGTCGATGTATTTGCGGGCGTAGGCTTCGCAGGCTTTGCGGATGGTGGCGGCGTCGGCGCTCGTGTCGCCAGCCTTGCGCATTTCCTGCGAGACCTTGAACTCGATGGGCAAACCGTGGCAATCCCATCCGGGGATGTAGGGCGCGCTGAAGCCGCGGAGGGTTTTGTATTTGATGATGATGTCTTTGAGGATCTTGTTCAGCGCGGTGCCGATGTGGACGTCGCCGTTGGCGAAGGGCGGGCCGTCATGCAGGGTGAACTTGGGCGCGGCGGTGCGGGCGGTCTGGATTTTCTGGTAAAGCCCGGCGGCTTCCCACTTCTTGAGACGCTCGGGCTCGCGCGTGACGAGGTCGGCCTTCATGGCGAAGTCCGTGCGCGGCAGGTTCAATGTGTCTTTGTATTCCATCGCAAAAGTAAGCGCAGACGGTAGCAACGGGGGCGCGGCGAGTCAAACGCACCGGCAACTGGCTTGGTGGTCTTCCCGGAACGCGGTTTGTTTTGGCGGAGCGGTATTAGAATGGTTGCCATCCGCCGGGTTGGTACATATTTTGCCCACGATGAAAAACAAACCAGAAATGACTCCAGCAGGGCTGGAATTGAAACGCCGCGTTGATGAACTCATCGCTTTCAAGGGCGGCGGATATAACGAAGAAGCGGTGGCCGACATCATTGAGAACGCCCTCAAATTGTTGACGGACGTGAAAGACACCGGCGACGTGCGGGTCATCCAGACCGCCGTGCGCGAATTGCGTTACGCCTACCGGTTGTTCGCGCCCTACGCGGACAAGCGCAAGGTGACGGTCTTCGGTTCGGCGCGCACCGCGCCCACGAAGGCGGAATACCAGACGGCGGTCGAGTTCGGCAGCAAGATCGTAAAAGCCGGCTTCATGGTCATCACCGGCGCCGGGCCGGGCATCATGCAGGCCGGACATGAGGGCGCGGGGCCGGAGCACAGCTTCGGTGCGAACATCCGGTTGCCGTGGGAGCAGGGCGCGAACCCCGTCATCGCGCTGGACAAGAAGCTCGTGACGTTCAAATACTTCTTCACCCGCAAGCTCACGTTCATCCGTCACTCGGATGCGATCGTGCTGTTCCCGGGCGGATTCGGGACGATGGATGAAGGTTACGAGGCCATCACACTCATGCAGACCGGCAAGAGCCAGCTTATGCCGCTCGTGCTCGTGGACAAACCGGGCGGGACGTATTGGAAGACGTGGGATAAGAACATCCGCGAGCACCTGCTCCGCGATCAGTTGATCTCGCCCGACGACCTCAACCTCTACCGCATCACCGACAACGCGGACGAGGCCGTGAAGATCATCACGCGCTTCTATCGGAACTTCCACTCCACGCGCTTCGTGAAGGATCTCTTCATCATCCGCCTCAAGCACGCGCCCACACCCACCGCCATCGAGGCGCTCAATGAGGATTTCGCCGACATCATCACGGGCGAACCCATCAAGGCGGTCGAGCCGTTGCCGGAAGAGCGCGAGGACAACGACCAGCTGGGACTCCAGCGCGTCGCATTCGGTTTCAACCGCCGCGACTACGGGCGGCTGCGGCAGTTGATCGATGTGTTGAATGGCTTGTGAGCCGGACCTGATTCAGCCAAACAAAAAAGCCCGCCGAGGTTTCCCTGGGCGGGCTGAATTTTTTCGAGCGGCTGTGCTTTATTGGGCCGGCGCCGCTGGGGCGGTAGCCGGGACTTCCGCTGCGGGAGTGGGAACTGCCGGCACGGTCACTGTCGGAGCCGCTGCTGCGGGCGCGGCGGGCGCGCTGGAGGTCGGCAGTTCTTTCGGGATGGTAATCGAGTGGGTCTGCTTGCGTTGCTGCGCGTTCAAGATCGTGAGAATGATTGACAGCCCGAACAGGATGCCGGCGGACCATTTCGTGATCTTGGTGAGGACGTTGCCCGAGCCGGCGCCGAACAGCGCGTCCGTCGCGCCGCCACCGAAGGCCAGTCCCGCGCCCGCTTCTTTCTTCGGGAGTTGGATCAACACCAGAAAAATCAGGAGCAGGCAGTTCAACACCAGCACCACCGTCAATAAACCAATGATAAAACTCATAGACCGGAGAGCTTATATGGAATTCTTGATGATGTCAGTAAAACTTCTTGCCTCCAACGCTGCCCCGCCGACGAGCGCGCCGTCCACATCCGGCTGGCTCATCAACTCCTTGGCGTTGTTCGGCTTCACGCTGCCGCCGTATTGGATGCGGACCTTCTTGGCCACATCGGCATCGAACATCTTGGCCAGCACGCCGCGGATGAACGCATGGGCGTCCTGCGCCTGCTGGGTGGTCGCGGTCTTGCCGGTGCCGATGGCCCAGACGGGTTCGTAGGC
>JAFMIX010000347.1 GCA_017853785.1 Verrucomicrobiales bacterium | reverse complement strand
TCGTCGGCGACGTTGATCTTGGAGATTTTCTCGCCCTGCGAGTAAGCGCCGCCGCTGGGCTGTTGTTGCGGAGTCCCGGCCGGTTGCGGCGGTTGGTTGGATTCGGTTTCGTCTGGCATGGTGCTGGTTCTGGAAAAATTGTTGGGGCGGGATCAGACGTCGAGGTTGCGGACGTTTAGCGCGTTATCCACGATGAAATCGCGGCGCGGCTCGACTTCCTCGCCCATCAAGGTCACAAACATCTCCTCAGCCTCGACGGCGTCGGTGAGTTCGATGCGGAGCAGTTTGCGGCGGGTTGGATTCATGGTGGTCTCGAAAAGTTCCTTGGCGTCCATTTCGCCCAAGCCTTTGAAGCGATACATCTGGATGCCTTTTTTGCCGACGGCCTTCACGCCGTTGAGAATTTCCGGCAGCGAGAACAAGGGCGTCACCGTCGCGCGCTCGCCTTCGCCCTCGGTCAACTCGAACAACGGCTGGTCCTGCGCGGTGTAATGATCCACGGCCAGCCCCTTCTTTGCGAGCTTGCCGAGCAGGTCGGCGGTGGCCTTGCTTTCGAGATGCAGGTCGGAAACTTTCGCGCGGCGCGTCGGGCCGTCCTTCTTGCGCTCCACCTCGGTGTCGGCCCCGAACAGGTCACCGTTGGCCGCCTTGAACTCCTCCAGCTCGGCGTTCTTGATGAAATAATGCACAGTCTCGTCGTTGCCGGAGCGCACCTTGACCATGAACTGCGGCAGCGTGCCGTCCTTGGCGCGCTTATCCACGTAGCTGGCAAAGTCCCCGCCAAGCCGCTTGATGTAGGTGGCGTGCTTGTCCAGCGATTCGAGCAACGCGAGGATTTCCTCGAGCTGCTTCGGCGTGAACTCGCGGCCGTCGGCCAGGTTCTTCAACTTCACTTCCTCCGTGCCGTTCTGGAGCAGGATGCGGTTGAGCTGCGCGTCGTCGTCGATGTAATCGGTCTTTTTCTTGCGCGTGATCGAATAGAGCGGCGGCTGCGCGATGTAGACGAAGCCCTGCTTGATGAGCTGCGGCATCTGGCGATAGAAAAAGGTCAGCAGCAACGTGCGGATGTGCGAGCCGTCCACGTCGGCGTCGGTCATGATGACAATCTTGTGGTAGCGCAACTTCTCCAAGTTGAACGCGCCTTCGCCCTCACCGTCGCCGATGCCTGTGCCGATGGCGGTGATCATGGTGCGGATTTCGTTGTTTTGAAGAACTTTGTCGAGCCGCGCCTTCTCCACATTGATGAGCTTGCCGCGGATGGGGAGAATCGCCTGGAACTTCCGGTCGCGCCCCTGCTTGGCGGAGCCGCCGGCGGAGTCGCCCTCGACGATGTAAAGTTCGGTGTTCGCCGGGTCGCGGTCGGAGCAATCCGCCAGCTTGCCCGGCAAGCCGCCGCCGGTCAGCGCGCTCTTGCGCACGGCCTCGCGGGCCTTGCGGGCGGCTTCGCGGGCGCGGGCAGCGTTAAGACTCTTGTCCACGATGCGCTTCGCGATGGGCGGGTTCGCATCGAAATAACTCATCAAGCCCTCGTAAGTCACCGAGCCGGTGATGCGCTCCACTTCGGGCGAAAGCAATTTGACCTTTGTCTGCGATTCAAACTTCGGGTCGCTGTGCTTCACAGAGATGACCGCTGTCAAACCTTCGCGCACGTCGTCGCCGGTGATCTGCGGGTCTTTCTCCTTCAGCAGCTCGTTCGACTTGGCGTATTGGTTGATCGCCCGCGTCACCGCGCTGCGGAAACCGGAGAGATGCGCGCCGCCATCGGGGTTGTGCACGGTGTTGGTGTAACACAGCACCTGGTCGTTGTAGCTGTCGTTGTATTGCAGCACGACCTCGACATGGACTTCGATGTCCTTGTCGTCGTTCTTTTCCTTCGTCTCCTTGCGGAACGAGATCGGCTTAGGATGGATCGGCTCCTTGCTCTTGTTGAGTTGCTTGACGAATTCCTCCACGCCGTCCTTGTAGTAAAACCGCTCGGGCGCCTTGGCGGACTGCCGTTCGTCGGTGAATATGATTTCCAGCCCCGAATTCAGGAACGCCAGTTCACGCAGGCGCTGCGCGATGATGTCCGCCTTGAACTCGGTCGTCTCCCGGAAAATCTCCGGGTCGGGCATGAACGTGATCAGCGTGCCCGTGCTCTTGGCCTTGCCGATGACGTGGAGCTTCTGCAGGGTCTTGCCGCGCTCGAACTCCATGTGGTGCACCTCGCCGCCGCGCGAGACTTCCACCTCGAACCATTCGCTGACGGCGTTCACGCACTTCGCGCCGACACCGTGGGTCCCGCCGGAGAATTTGTAGCCGCCCTGGCCGTATTTGCCGCCGGAGTGCAGCGTGGTGAGCACCATTTCGACGCCGGGAATCTTGTATTGCGGGTGGATGTCCACCGGGATGCCGCGGCCGTCGTCGCGGATGGAGATCGAGCCATCGACGTGGATTGTCACCTCGATGCGCTTGCAGTGACCGGCGAGATGTTCGTCCACGGAATTATCCAGCACCTCGCT
>JAFMIX010000346.1 GCA_017853785.1 Verrucomicrobiales bacterium | reverse complement strand
TGGATGAAGGCCCCGGCCGAATCTTCCAAGGATCCATGTGCGACGCTTCCCGACGCTTTCCATGGCGTGGCGCATTTCGGCATGCCAATGAAACGCGAAGATGGTCGCCTCCAAGACTACCTGCGGTACCGTCCCGGCTGCGCCTTCACCCGCCGCCCACCGCCTGTTGTCGCGACATAAGCTGACGTGGGTCCGACCGGCCAGTCCGACGGCCAGTCCGAAAACCTAGAGCCCAAGTCGCGGCTCGATGGGTGACGCCGGAGGAACGTCCATTGGCGGGGAAAACTGCCGCATGGATTTAGCTCCACAAAAAAATTTTTGGGTTCGCGCTGGACTTTTCGTGGGATGCCGCGAATCATTGCAGAGTTCGTGGGGCAAGCTTTTGAAGGAGAAGGAGATTTCTCCATGCCTCACTGTGCGCGCCGACTGGTGATTGACGAATCCCGTGTCGGCACTTACCTCTGCAGTACTCGTTGCGCTCGGCGGAGTTCTTTCCGCGATCGCACCCTTGGCGGACTCGATCCGATCCACCGCCAGGAATGGATTTTCCTTCTTTTGCGGGCACTCCGTGTGGTGTTCGCAATCGACATTCTGGACTTCGCCATCGTGGACAACGAGTTCTACGTGGTGCTCCGCAATCGCCCGGACCTCGTGCAGGCAATGTCGCCCGAAGAGGTTGCCCGCCGCTGGCTCCGGCTGTCGCGGTGGAGTCTGGTTCTCAAGCCGGAGCCAACCGCGGAGCAGATCAAGGAGGAACTGGCCAAGCCCGGCCGGTTGGATGAACTGCGCCGGCGGCTCAGCAGTATCAGTTGGCACATGATCATGCTCAAAGAGCCGATCGCGCGGGCGGCGAACAAAGAGGACGGCGTTCGCGGCCACTTTTTCGCCGAGCGTTTCGACGCCGTGAAGCTCGAAGACGGCGAGCAGCGGTTGGCGACGAGTTTGCAGATCAATTCCTTGGCCGTGCGTTTGGGGCTCGCGAGCGACTTGGCGAATTCCCGGTTCACGGCGGCATACGCCCGGCTCCATGGCGATGGGGATTGGTTGGCGGACGAACTGAGCGCGGATGGCTCGCAAAGTTCGAACGAATCGCCGGCGTCGGAGGACGCGGCCGCTGCGGAAGCGAGCGGTGCGATGGACGCTAGCGGCGCGGCGGAAGTGAACGACGCGGCGGAAGTGGAGGGCGTTTTGGAACCGAGCGACATTTCGGTAACAGGCAGCGAGGTGGAAGCGACCGGCTCGACGGAAGCGAGCGACTCTGCGGAGGAAGAGCGTGTCGCGGGCGAGGCTGTCGACAACGATTTCGCGGCGGCGGTAGCTGGCGACGCAGCGGGTGTCGTGAAGAAGACGCCGGTGTTCAATCGCTTACCGCTCGACGTTTACCTGGATTGGCTGGCGAGCAATCTCGTGGGTCTGGCGAGCGATGACCCCGAGTTGGAAACGCCCGCATTGAGGTTGCCCAAGCAGTTGCCGGCGGCTTGGCTCCGCTACGGCTTGAACGCGGCGAACTGGAAAGAGGCGGTGCGAACGATCTCGCGTCGATTCCGCTGGTTGGAGCGTACCGCTTCCGCGATGCGCCGCGACTGTCGGCGGTTCGTGGCGGATTCGGGTCCGCCGCCAGGGTAGCCGCGCGGCCGACCGGGCCAATGGTCCCGCGCCCTGACCATGCGGGAAGAGGCCCACCGTTCGCGACTTCAGAGCCTCGAATGCCTCTCCAAAAAAGCTGTCGGCGAACAGCTCCGGGGTTTGCTGCGCGCGTTCTGACTTCAGACGCGAAAAACAGCTCGCGAAATCCCTTCTACAGAGGGATCGCATGTTAATTTGGGCTGACCTTTGGCGTTTCCGACCCCGATCTCACCTCTTCGGCGTGTTGGTGGGAGGTTGAAGACGCGTCGGTGGCAGGTTGAACGCCACCGTTTGCCCCTCAATCGCCATCGCCCACGCCTGAAATCCGCGAGGATTCTGGCCTTGCCGGGCGGCCTCGGGCCAAGAACGAATCAGCAATAGACTGTCTTTTTTTGATGGCGATTTGGGCCAGCAGGCAATTCGCAAGCGGTTTCTGACTTCGGCAGTTTGGAACGCGAGATTGGCAACCTTATTCCCTGTAACCACTTATGTATCGGAACGGCCGCTCCATCTCCCACGCCGGAGAGGCTGCTGAGTCAACGACATCGGCTCGCTCGCCAGTAGCTTCATCGACCAAACCGGGCAACGAATGCTGGCCGAGTGGCAACGATCATCGAATTGGGAGCCACCGCGAGGCGCCCGGCGCCGCTTTCGCTCATCGAAAAAGGGGACCACCGCAACGTGACCTACCCTTTCGCTTTGGATGGATTATTCCGAAGCGAAGGGTGGGTACAGAGGATGTTGACGGTGAGAGATTTCGAACTGATCCGCAGGAAAAGCCTTGTGGATAAGCAGAGCATTCGTTCGATCGCCAAGGAGCTGAGGCGATCCCGCAGATCCGCGCCGCGAGCTTGAGCGAGGACGCTCGCCTCCAAGACTACCTACGGCATCGTCCCGGTTGCGT
>JAFMIX010000345.1 GCA_017853785.1 Verrucomicrobiales bacterium | reverse complement strand
GCGCCACCGAAATTCCGCATTCCAAATCAAAGCGGCTCGCGGCCGGAGTAACCGGTGTCCAGTTCATGCCAGAACTCAACATTTTCCTCGTCGCGCTCCCAGCACAAGAACACCTCGCGCCCGCCGATGATGGCCGGAAAGTCCAGCAATCCGCGTTCGAGATCTTTGATGAAGATTTCGCGCTGGTGAAATTCGTCCAGGACCTCCTTCAGCCCGGCGATGGCCTTGATCCATTTACCGACCAGGTCGCCGCCGAGGTCTTCGCCGCCGCCGCGCAAGCCGCCGAGGCGTTGCTCGCACTGGGCGAGCGTGCCTCGCAACTCCTTCACGCGGTCGAGCCAGACGCGGACTTGTGGCAGCAACGCGGTCGCCTCCTCGCGGGAGTAATGTTTTTCGAAGCGGTGCGGCATGGCGGGTGGTGGCGGCTCAGGCGGGATAAAAAACAGCCGCCCGGTTGTTGGGCGGCTGGGAATTTGCGGAGGACGGTGGCGCTATGCCTTGGCCGCCTTCTTGATCTTGGACTGCACGGCAGCTTTTTTGCGTTTGTTGTAGGCGTCGCGACGGCGGCGCTTGATGGTTTTATTGGTTTGTTGGCCCATATCGAATCTTTACTTCGTTGCTGTAATTCAGTTTCGTAAAGACTATGAAGGTTTGGCCGCTACACTTCAATATCATTTTGCTGCTGTTGGGATTCGTCCTTGGTTGTCAGACGCCGAAAGCGGACAAGGAAATCTCCGCCGTCCGCCTGCACATCGAGGTGAATCCGGATGTCCTGGGCGGCAGCATGGTGGTGGCGGTCTGCCGCGCTGCGCCCGTTTCGGTCAACGTAGATAACACCCCGTTCGTGGATGAGGGGGATATCACGCGCGCGGCGGTCGTGGATTGGATGGGCGGATTCGCCATCCAGCTGGAATTCAATTACCACGGCAAGCTCATGCTGGAAAACACCACGCGCTTTTATCCCGGCCGCCGCATCGCCGTCCTCGCTGAATTTGGCGAAGCCCGCTGGCTTGCCGCTCCGATCATCGGCCGACCCATCAGCAACGGGCAGTTGGTTTTCACGCCAGACGCCACGCGAGAAGAAGCGGAGCGCTTCGCGCGCGGACTCAACCGCGTCGCTGCCAAAGTGGCGGGGAACACCTTCCAATCAACCATCAAATAAAGTGCTGCACCCGCTTCGCCTGTTCGGTTTTTTGTTCGCTGGAATGTTGGCCGCCCAATCCGCCGGCGCCGCGGCGTTTCAATTGCCCACCGCCAACCGCGCCCTCTTCGAGCCGGGCGGCGGCGAAAAATTTTTTGCCGCGACTCCCGGCAAGACCTGGGTCAGCGGAACTTTCGGTTGCGTGCGCACCGACGGCTGGCAGATGCATGAGGGGCTTGATATCCGCAGTATCCAACAGGACAAGCATGGCGAACCCACCGACCCCGTGGGGGCCACTGCAGACGGCGAAGTGGCCTATCTCAACGCCAAAGCTTCACTGTCAAACTATGGCATCTACATCATCCTCCGCCATCGTATCGAGGGAATGGAGATTTTCTCCCTCTATTCACACTTGAGCCGCATCGAACCCAGCCTCCGTATTGGGGCGAAAGTTCGCGGCGGTCAGAGGATCGGCACGATGGGCCGCACCAGCAACACCCGCGACCGAATTGGCAAAGATCGGGCGCATCTCCACTTTGAACTGAACTTCCTAGTCAACGAGCGTTTCCCCGAGTGGTTTCAGCGGAATGCCCCGGGTGAACGCAACGACCACGGCGCGTGGAACGGGCAAAACCTAATCGCGATCGACCCTCGCCTCGTCTTTCTGGAACAACAACGGCTGGGCGCAAAATTTAGTCTCGTGGAATTGCTCCGCAACCAGACCGAACTTTGCCGGGTGTTCGTGCGCGACGCTGATATTTCCTGGCTGAGGCGTTACCCCCAATTCACCCGTGCCAATCCGCGCACCGCCAAGGAGGGTGTCGCGGGCTACGAAATCGCGCTTAACTTCAACGCCCTGCCCTTTCAAGTTACCCCGCGCACTGCGGCGGAAGCCAAGGAGTTGAGGAGTTCGGCTAAGTTTCAACTCCTCTCCGTCAATGCCGCCGAGCAGCAGAAAAATCCCGCGCGCCGCCTCGTGGCGCAGCGCGGCGGCAAATGGGAGCTGACCGACCGCGGTCTCCGGTTGCTGGGCTTGCTCGCCTATTGATCCGGCCTCAGCGCCGGGCCGCACCAACTTTCCAGTGGCGCAAAATCGGCCACATCGTATCTTTGCGCCACCGAGCCAAATCGGAGTGCATGAGCGACGACCAACAAAGAAAATTCCGGCATCCGGTGGTACGAGGCTTCACGCTCGTCGAGTTGCTGGTCGTCATCGCGATCATCGCCATCCTCGCGGGGTTGTTGCTGCCAGCGCTGAGCCAGGCCAAGTCCCGCGCCCAGAGCATTGCCTGCATCAACAACCTCAAACAACTCGCGGTCTGCTGGAATCTCTATGTGCATGACAACGACGACGTGATGGTGCCGAATAACTTTGTTTATAGCTTCAATGTTG
>JAFMIX010000344.1 GCA_017853785.1 Verrucomicrobiales bacterium | reverse complement strand
GGCCGGCGGCGCGTTCTCCAGCGGCGCCACGCGCGTCAGTCCGAGGCGGTCGCGGTCCAGATTCATCGAACGCTGCACCAGCCCGCCGCCCGCCAGCAACGCCAGCGCGAGCGCCAACAAAAGCATTTGTTTCAGGCGCCGGTTCATTGTGTGCCTTGCGCCGTGGCAAGTTCCCGGCGGCTGAAGCAGATGATGCCCACCGCGGCAAAAACGCCACCGAGCAACACCACAATCTGCGCGAACGCCCGCCCCAGTTCATCCCAACCGATGTCGCGCCCGGTGCTCAATGCATCGATCGGCGAAAAGCCTTTCACGAGATTGATGACCACCAGCACTCCCTTGAACGCCGGCAACGCCACCGTGTCGATGACCGAATAGCCTTTCACGCCGCTTTCCTCGTCCACGCCTGCGACGGTGCCGTTCTGCACGGCGCTCGTGATCGTCCCGCTCGAAAGACCCACCACCAATACTGCGAGTGAGAAAAATGATGCCACCGGGAACGACAACAAGCTTGCTGCCGCCAGCCCGATGGCCGCCAGCAATCCCATCCAGCAAAAGATGATGCCCAGCCCGCGCAGAAAATTTCCGCCGAAGCCGCCCACGCGATACAGCACCTCCAGTCCGTCCTCCAGCGGGAAGAGCAGCGTCGTGCTGTTTGGATTGGCGAAAACGACGGTCAGCACGCCTTTTTCATCGAGCAAGTTCGGCGGGATGGCAAACTCGTGAAAAGTGTCCGGCACCAGACTCATCGGTTCGAGCCGTCGCATATTGGGCATATCTGGTCTGCCGATCTGCCAAAGTGCTCCAAGCGGTTTCAATGAACTGCCCTGCGCCGCGTTGAACTTCACCCGCAACTGCAACGGCACATCGCGCAAGCGTTCCTTGGTGGAACTCAAATCAATCTGCCAGATGCGCGGTTGTCCCGGAGGCACAATCTGCCACGCCGTCTTTACCTGCTCGCGAACCTGTTTTCGCACTTCCGCCAGTTCCGCGCCTGTGAGTGGATTGTTCTTTAGCCTGCGTTGCAGTTCCTTTTCTGCCTGCTCGTTGATTTCGTTATCCCAACTCCGCTCTTTTGCCGAGCCGCGCGCCACAAGCACTTCGCTGCGCAGTCTCCCCTGCTCTTCCGCCGGCAGTTTCGTCGCGCGCCATTGCAGTAAGCCATAAACGCTTCCGCCCGCCAGCAACAGCAGCGCCGCATTCAGCGACATCAATCCTAGCCATTTGCCCAGCCAGATCTGCCAGCGGGCGATGGGCTTCACGGCTACCATCTGCATCTGACACTCCTCAATGTCGCGGGCGAGCGTGCCACACGCGAGCCAGAGCGTGGACAAACCCAGCAGCCCGGTGATGGCGCTCAATGTGTAGGTCAGCAAAATCTGCGTGAAACCCTGCGCCGTGCCGTCGTCCTTGATGAGAATCGGCAGGCCGACCACAGCCGCGAGCAACAATGCCGCCAGCACCAGAAACAGCCGGAAACGGAACGCGGCTTTCCAAGTCAACCAAGCAATGGCCAAAATTCTTTGCATCAATTCAGAGGAGAATTAACCACGGATGGACACAGATGCACACGGATGAGGACATGAACTGCGGCGGGAAGCGCAGCGCCCGCACTCCATGTTTTTTATCCGTGTCCATCTGTGTTGATCCGTGGCTAAAATCACTTCTTCTTGCCCAGCAGCGACGAGAGTTTCTCGTCCGCCTTGGACAAATCCACCGGCTTTTCCTCCGCGACCGGCTTGGGCTGGCTCGGCGCGGGCGCGGCAGCCTGCGCGAGCGATTCCAATTTTTTTTCATCCACCGCCGGCTTCGCTTCCACCGCTGTCGGTGCGACGGGCGCGGCTTGCGGCAGAGCCAATTTTTCCAAAACTTTGTCCGGGGCTGGTTGCGCAGCGATACCTCCGGTCAGATATTGCGCAACCTTTGCGCCGGATTGCGCCCCGCTCGTCTCCGCGGCGGCCTGCTTGGCCTTGGCGACGATGTCGAGGAAGTAGCTTTCGAGATTCTGCGTCTGGTTATCCACGCGCACCTGGTCGGCGGCGACGTCACGGCGGATGATTTCCAAAACTTTTTCCATCGTCGCGCGCGGCAGCACGGGCGTGGTGATGCGCAACGTGTCCGGCGTGGAAAGCAATTCGTTGAGCGTGCCATTCGCCTGAATCTTCCCGCCGTAATAGATGACCACGCGGTCGCAGACGTCTTCGACATCCGAAAGTAAATGGCTGCTTAGGATGACCGTCTTGCCGCGGCGCGCGAGGGCGATGATCAAGTCCTTGATCTCGCGGCAGCCGATGGGGTCGAGGCCGGCGGTCGGCTCATCGAGGATGACGAGGTCGGGGTCGTTGATGAGCGCCTGCGCCAACCCGATGCGGCGTTGCATGCCTTTGGAAAACTCTCCCACCGTCCGCGTCCGCGTCTGGTTGAGGCCGACCATTTCCAGCAATTGCTCCGCGCGATTTTCGCGCTCCTCTTTTGGCAGATGGAACAGGTTGCCAAAGAAGTCGAGCGTCTCGCGCGAATTGAGGTAGCGGTAGCGAT
>JAFMIX010000050.1 GCA_017853785.1 Verrucomicrobiales bacterium | reverse complement strand
GTGCCGCGACCTTCGATGTTGAACACGTCCTCGATGCACATAAGGAAGGGCTTGTCGATTTCGCGGGCCGGCAGGGGAATGAAACTATCGATCGCGTCCATCAATTCTTGGATCGCTTTCTGGCCTTCAGGCTTGCTGTCCATGGCCGCTTGAGAACTGCCGCGGATGACGGGTGTCTTGTCACCGGGGAAGCCATACTTGGTGAGCAGGTCGCGGATTTCCATCTCGACGAGGTCGAGCAATTCCTTGTCGTCCACGAGGTCGATTTTGTTCAAGAACACCACGATAGCGGGCACGCCGACTTGGCGGGCGAGCAGGATGTGTTCGCGGGTCTGCGGCATTGGGCCATCCGCAGCGCTGACGACGAGGATTGCGCCGTCCATCTGCGCCGCTCCCGTGATCATGTTCTTCACATAATCCGCGTGACCAGGGCAGTCAACGTGCGCGTAGTGGCGCGTGGCAGACTCGTATTCAACGTGCGAAACCGCGATGGTCACGGTCTTGTTTTCGTCACGGACCGTGCCGCCCTTGGTGATATCGGCGTAGGAAATGGGTTTGGCGAGGCCCTTGCCGCTCTGGACGTGGACGATGGAGGCCGTCAAGGTGGATTTGCCATGGTCAACGTGACCGATAGTGCCGACATTGACGTGCGGTTTAGTTCTTTGAAACGCTTCTTTTGCCATACGATTATTTGTTGTTGTTTGCTGTTAACTTTAAACTCAATTTTTGCTGCGCGCCTGGAGCCCATGATCAGGATTGAACTGATGACCTCGTCCTTACCAAGGACGTGCTCTACCAACTGAGCTACATGGGCATCCCCGAACGCTCAAATGCTACTGCATCCTGACCCCGACAAAACGACAAAAACCCAACCCCACTTTTTTCTCGCGAAAACTAGAGGGTTGATGAAATTATTTTCCACAACCGAACCGCGAGAAACTAGGTAGCTTCACGTTCAGTGTCAATGGTATTCTTTTATTTTTTTGGGAGGCGAATTACACGAGCCAGCCTTGGCTTTGAGCCATTAGGCGAAGGTTATCGCGCCCCAGCGCCAGTGAACACCGCTGGAATGGTTCGGAGTAATATCTTCAGGTCTAGCCAGAGTGACCAATTATCGATATATTCTAAGTCCAACCGGACCCAGTCACGAAAGTCTACTATCGTATTTCGCCCCCGCACCTGCCACAGACACGTCAATCCCGGTTTTACACTCAAGCGCCGACGATGAGCCACATCGTCAAACCGCGCCACCTCGTGGACCGGCAGAGGCCGCGGCCCTACCAAACTCATCTCGCTCCGCAGGATGTTCAGCAACTGGGGAAATTCATCCAAGCTGAACTTACGGAGAATTTTACCAATCGGAGTCACCCGGGGATCATTGGAAACTTTGAATACCGGGCCGGACATCTCGTTCAGCGCCGCCAATTCCTGTTGCAACTGTTCTGCGTTCGTGACCATCGTGCGGAACTTATACATCGTGAACGGCTGGCCGTTCAGTCCCGCGCGCTGCTGCCGGAAAAACACCGGGCCCGGGGAAGTCAGCTTGATCAACAACGCGATCACCAGCAACGGCAATGCAAAGACCAGCAGCAACAGGAAAGCACCCGCTAAATCCATCACTTCTTTCACTACCGCCTGCCACGAAGCCTCCGGTGCGGTCCGGAACACCATCACCGGCCGCCCAAAAAAATCATCGAAGCTCGTCCGCGAAATTTGCATCTTGAAGAAATCCGCCACCAGCCAAGCTTCCACCCCTTCGATCTCACAGGCCCGGATGGCCGCCTCGACTTGTTCAAAATTTGCGTGCTGCGCGCTGATGATCACCCCGTTGACCGAATGCTCATGCAGCAATTCCACCAAATGCGCCACCGGCGTCGCCGTCAGGTCCAGTTCCGCCAAGATGGCCATGTTCTCAAGCGGGCGAGCCTGGATGGCCGCCCGCATCCGCGCCGTTTCCTCAGGCGGCCCGATCAGGATGAACCGCCGCCGCAGCTGGGCTTGGGTGAACTTTGCTTTGAATCCCAGACGCAACAACTCCTCCTTCAGCCACACCAGCGCAAAGCTCAAAAAACCAAAGCCGAAAATGACCGCTCGGGGCAGATACATCCGGAAGAAAAACAACAGCAATGTAAGCCCCAATGCCACGAGAAAACACCCCCGCACCAAGGGCCAGAACATCAACCGCCGCGGCGCTACCACCGACCGGTTATAGAATCCCTGACTATCCAAGACCAGCGGCACCGCCGGCAGCAACACGAAATAAAAACTCAAAAACGTCTCAAACGGCGCGACTGGATCCAACCCCAGCAGGTCAATCACCGGCTCCGAGGCCCGCAGCTGATACGCCAGCCAGAAGCTGACCGCGAACAGACACGCATCCAGCAACTGCTGGATCTGCATCCGAATCTGATGATGACGCCGCAACATATTTGAGCTGCAACCTTCTGCCGAAACCACACCCTAAGCAAACCAGCCCCGAAACGCAAATCAGCGTCCCATCCGATTTTCCCCCTGCGCATTCGGGACGACCCGTTGAAATTCCGGCACCGTTGCTGCGATCAGCCCCTCCATTCGCGCATAGGTCGCCGCCTCCCGGCCCGGCTCACACACCGCGAACACGCTAACATATGACCAGCGTTGCAATTCGCCCGTGCGCGCCAGATGCAACAAGCTCCTTCCCATCCGTCGCAAACCGCTTGCATCCGCGCTCAACTCCCCGTCCGCCACGAACCAATACACATAAATTCCCCGCGCCGCGACCATCTGGCCATTCACCGGAAGCTGGTTGGAAGCCGTAATCTTGATCACCGGCAAGGCATATGTCCCCAGGCCAGCCATTGGCACAGCCGTCTCCTCCGTCTGATTGATCGTCCAACCCTGCGCCGGAAGGCAAATCTGGGGCTTATGAATGCTCGAACGATCCGCACCCATCAGCACCACCGTCATCTGCGCCGTAAAACCATCCGCCGCCTGATACACGCGCTGGCCATAACTCGTATCCGCCGGCAACGCGTTCGTGACCACCGCCGGCGTCTCCACCCATTGCGACTTGAATCCCGGCGCCTCCGGCAGCAGCACCTCCAGATTCTTCGAGCCGGGAATCGCCCGCGTCACCACCCCGGGCGCGCCAAGCCGCTGGCCCGACCGGACCTGCTGCAATCCCGCCGCCGTCCCGCCGATCAACGCCAGCACCAACACCGCCAAAATGATCTTCTGCCGGTTCATGGCCGCACCTCCGTCCGCCTTTGCAGCCAGCGCCCGAACAGGAACACCGCGACCACCGCCACCACAAACGTCACCACCCCCAGCTTCTGCTCCACCCAGATTCCGGCTTCCTGCCCGAACACCTCCGCCGTTAGAATCACCGCCGTCAACCGCGCCACATTCCCCGCCAACGCCAGCGGCAATGCCAGCCCCACCATCACCGCCCGCTGCCATGGCCGTTGGAAGTGCATGAACCCATAAATCGTCGTCACCGCCACCAGCGAGATGATGCTGCGGATGCCGCTGCACGCCGGCGCCACGTCATACAAATAAGTCCGGCTCGCGTCATAAATCTGCGACCCCGCCCGGATCACATCCACCCCTAGCACCTGTGCCACGCCCACCGTCAGCCACGTTGAAAAAATCCGCAGCGGCGAAGTCACCGTCTCCGAGAGCGCCGAAATCGGCACGGAGAATCCAAAAATGAAGAACGGAAAAAGGCTCGCCCGCAGCCAGCCGCGCCCCCACACCAAGCCCGTCAGCCCGTAAAGCCCCACCAAAAAACCCACCAACGAAATCCGCTGCTGCTGCACCACGAACCCCACCGCGTGCCCCGCCAGCCCCGCCATCACCAAGCCCAACGCCGGCCACCACACCGCTTTCTCCAGCGCCAGCAACTGCTTCCGCTTCCACCAGAACAACCCCAGCACCACGAACGGCACCAGTTGCCCGTGCTCGTCATCCACCGAAGTCGCATACACAAAATACAACCACTCAAACAGCGACGCCGTCCGGGTCTGCATATAGCCCAGCACCGGATTCCCCCAGAAGTGGAACAACGCCACCCACGCCGCCAGCAGCAGGAAAAACAGCCCCTTGTCCGGCCACGCCCGCCAGCAAGCCTGGAACTCCTCGCGAAACGCCGCCCAGCCGCCGGGATTAGTTTTTGATGCCTCCGTTGTCATGAACTTCGTCTCATTCGACCACAAACCCGCGCCGCGACTCAATCATTTACTTGGCCGCCGCCACACCGTGAACGCCCGCAACTCCTGCGCCCGTTCCCAGCGCCCGGCCGGTGATCCAGGCAAAAAACATCGAGAGCGGCATCTGACAATCCGCGTTGGCGTCCTGATTGAGGTGCTGCCGCCAGGAATGAAAATCTGGTTGGATCGAGTAAATCGCGGTATCGCACTCATCAATCCACAGGCTCTCATTGGTGATCATGAGCGGCAGCAACAAAGCCGGAAGCAACCACCACCATGGCGAAATAAATTTGAGATTCATCGCATTATTTTCCGGCCGCGAACGCCCGCCCGCGCAGCCCATCCCACAGCAGGTAGAACAGGAACAGCGAATTGTATTTCACATACCGCCCCAGCAACCGGCGCGGCTCGCTCGCCAGCCGGAACAACCACGTCAGCCCGCACCGCTGCATCCATGCGGGCGCGTCCGGCTTCAACCCGGCATTCGCGTCGAACGCGAAGCCTACCGTCAGCACCACCCCACGCCGCAGTTGCGCCTTATGCCGGCGCGTCCATGCCTGTTGCTTCGGCGTGCCAAAACCCACCCAGATGAAATCCGGCGCAAGGGCATTGATTTCCGCGATGACTTCCGCCTCCGCGGCGCCTTCCAAAATGCCGTCTGCGCCACAACGCCCGTGAAAGCCGCCCACAAACTTCAGGCCCGGATTTCGCGCCAGAAAAATCTCCCGCAATCGCGCCGCGCACTCCGCCGAGCCGCCCAGCAAATAATGAGTACTCCCCGCCGGCGCGGTCTCCAGAAATTTCCGCATGAAAGTCGGGCCATAGACCCGGTCGCGCAGGTTCGCGCCCCGGAGATTCAGACACCACACCAGCGGCATCCCGTCCGGCACGAGATGATCGTAGTCGCGCAACACGTCGCGGAAGGCCGTGTCATGCCGGCAGAGTGCGACGATGTGGGTGTTGACGAACTCCACCGCCACGGGTCGCGATTCCCGCGCCGCCGCCACGCAGAACGCTGCGAACGTCGCGTAATCCGTCAGCGCCAGCGGCGTGCCGAGGAGGCCTATCACCGCCGGAGCGCCGACTTCAGATGGGTGGGTGGCGTTCACGGAACGAGGCTGCATGATAGAACACCGCAGCCGGGACGCACGGCTTTTTGCACCGGCAAAACCACGGCGCAGAGGCGCAAGGCTGTTCAGCCTTCTGCTTCATGTGCTGGCGCACAAAGAAATAATACAGCCCGCCCAACAGCAACATCGCGCCCGCCAACCAGAGCGTGAGGCGATGATACTCGCCTTTCATCAAGCTTTCGCCCTGGCCCATCTTCACCCCGAGCCAGCAAAGCACCCCGCACCAGATCGCCGCCAGCCGCAAGGCAGGGTTGAATTTGTTCGTGTTTGGCGGCCGTTCGTGTTTAACTGGTTCCCGAAATATGGATTCTAAAAAATTGGCGCAGCTTTGCCGGGACTTTGCGGATAACCGCAAGGCGGAAGATATCGTCGTGCTGGACGTGCGGAAAATCTCCTCGATCACGGACTACTTCGTGATCGTGTCAGGCACAAGCGAGCCGCACCTGCGCGCCATCGTGGATGAAATCACCGACCGGCTGCGCGAAGATCACGGCATCCGCCCACGCGCGACGGACGGCAACATCCGCGCCTCATGGCAGGTAATGGATTTCTTCGATGTCATCGTCCACATCATGCGGAAAGACATCCGCGAGCATTACGACTTGGAAGGCTTGTGGGGCGATGCGCCCCGGTTGGAGGCGAAGGTCAAGGCTGCTCCCAAGGCTTCCAAGGCTTCCAAGGTGAAGGCCGCCAAAACGCCCGCCAAGCCAAAGGCCAAAGCCGCCGCCAAGAAAAAAACCGCAGCGAAATAATTCCGCTGCGGTTTCGGCAAAAACTTCCAACCGCCGGGGCAGGCTTACATTTCCGGCTGGGCGTCGGGATCACGCGGCGCTTGAGGCGGGATGGCTTTCAGCGGCGTTTCCCGGGAGAGTTGAACCATTTCATCCATCAGCTTCTTGAAGTCTTCCAGCCCGGTTGCCGGGATGATGATGGAATTGAAGCGGCCGCCGACATCTTCAGTGATGCGCAGGAACCGCCCGCGGGCATTTTCGCGCAGCGTCAGCAGGAAGCTCTTGCGCTCAATCACTATTTTTTCGGTGCGCAGCGTGTCTTCGGGCACGGGCGGTTTGGGTGTGTAACCGTAGATGCGGCTCCCGTAAGATGATGGTCTTTCGTGTGAAAACATATTTTTAACTTCGCCTCGCTTTTCTTTCCGTCCCGTCAATGGGGACAGTCCAACGGATTGCTAAAATAAAATCAGCCAAGAAGCCAGTTTGTCAACCTTCTAAATTTATAATTCAGACACATCACGCAGGCGGCGGGGGTGCGTCAGCCGCCAGAAATACACCAGCAACCCGATGGTCACCAAGAGATTCGCAGCCTGGGAAACTCCATGCCAGATGCGGAATGTCTGGGTAGCGGAGGCTTTGGCCTCTGCTTGGGGATTGAGATACATCGTCTGGTGCAGATCGTGCAGTTTCGGCTGCATCCAAAAACCGCCCAGCAGAGTCAGCCCCAGCAGCACCGTTAGCAGGCCGAGTGTGAAGCGCGTCAGCCGCCGCCCCAGATACAACCACTCCGCCAGCAGATGCGTCGCCGCCAGCGCGCCGCAGACGTAGTGCAGGAGAAAATAGCGGCTCAGAAAAATCTGTGCGGCCGCACCGGCATAATACCGTTGGTCGCTCAAGGCATGGATCATCCGGTCGGAGAAAAACACCGGTCCGCCGAAGAACGTGACAAAAATGGCCGCCCCGAACCAGACGGCGGCGTTGGCCACTCCCAAAAAACGGAGAAACGAAATCACGTTGCCAGCGTAGGGCAGGAAAGCCGCCCTGCCAAGCGTGGATTCGCCCGGGCTTCCACCGGAGACCTGGAAAATTTCTTTTCTGCTTGAGACGTGAACCAATCCTACTAGCATCGCTCCAGAATGCTCAAGTCTGCTTCACCGCCAGCCGAATCCGTCCCGCCGCCGGCTCCCCAGCGCGGCACCCTGCTGGTCTGCGATGACGAGGATGGCCCGCGCCTCTCGCTCCGCGTTGTATTCAAAGACGACTATAACGTCCTGCTCGCGAGCGAAGGCCGCGAAGCCATCGAACTCGCGCAGAAAAACAAGATTGATGTCGCCGTGCTCGATATCCGCATGGGCGGCATGAGCGGCATCGAAGTCTTGGAGCGGCTCAAGTTCATCGACCCGCACATCGAGGTGGTGATGATGACGGCGTTCGAGACGGCGGACACGATGCGCCAAGCCCTGCGGCTGCGCGCCTGCGATTACATCAACAAGCCCTTTGACCTCGGCAGCATGCGCACCGCCGTGGCCAACGCCATGCACCGCCGCTCGCTCGCCGGCGAAATCCAGAACAGCTCCGAGCAGTTGAACCAACTACTCATCGAACTTCAGAACCAGAAGGTGGAGGAACAAATCTCCCGCACGCGCAGCGACATCTACGCCAGCATCATCCACGACATCAACAGCCCGCTCGCCGTCATTTCCGGCTATATCCAGTTAATGAACGAGCGCATCGGCGCCGCCAACCAGTTGGAACTGGCGGACCTGCAATACATCAAGGAAAACCTCAAGACTATCACCCGGCAGGTCACCAATTGTATCGGCATCTCGCGCCGTTACCTCGGCTTTCTCCGCCGGCAGACCGATGCGACCAGCGTCATCGGCGTGAACCAACTGCTAAACGACCTGGGCGAACTGATCCGCGTCCACCCCAGCGTGCAGAGCAATCAATTCGCCTGCCAGCCGCTGACCCAAGACGTGACCGTGGGCATCAACAGCACCGACCTCATCCAGATTTTGCTGAACCTCTGCACCAACGCCTTCCAGGCTACGCCGCAGCCGCATCACGTGACCGTATCCGGGCAGGTGCTGGACGCGCCGCTCGCTCCGGCGCAGATCCAGGACGGCCCCAGCGACCGCTGGCTCAACGTGGAGGGCTTTGACAACCACGTGCCGTTGCTGGCGCTGTCCGTGCAGGACACTGGCCCGGGCATTCCGCTTGAAATCCTGCCGAAAATTTTCGAGAGCTACTTCACCACCAAATCCGCGCGCCACGGCACCGGCTTGGGCTTGAGCATCGTCCAGCGGCTTGTCAAATCCGGCCGCGGCCTGCTGCACTGCCACACCGAACCCGGTGTGGGCACCACCTTCACGATATATCTGCCGACGCTCCCCAAACAGTGACCCGCGCGCGGGTCTGGATCGGTGCCGCCGGCGGTTTGTTCTTCATGGGTGTCGCCAACCTGCTTTGCAAAAAGAAATAAGTTCAAGACTGGTTAAGCGGGTTGTTTTTGAATTCTTTTAGTGACAACTGATACAGGTTATCACGGCGATGGTTAAACCTAATCTCCGCAGTTGAAGGAGTAGGCAAAGGAGGTTTTGGTTTGTAAAATTGGGAGCGATGCTCATGCTGATGTGGTTTGGGATTGATCTGAACATCTACGCGTTCGTCGGCCTCATCATGCTTTTGGGCATCGTGAAGAAAAACGCCATCATGATGCTCGGCTTCGCCATCGACGCGCAGCACAAGGGCAAGCCGGCGGAAGTAGCCACCTGCGAGGGCTGCCTGCTGCGGTTCCGGACCATCATGATGCCCACGATGGCGGCGTTCATGGGCACGCTGCCCATCGCGCTCGGATTGGGGGCGGGGGCGGAAGCCCGGCGGCCGCCGGGTTTGTGCTTGGCGGCGGATTGCCCGTCTCGCAACTGCTCACGCTCCACATCACGCCGGTGATTTACCTGTATCTGGAAAAAATCCAGCAAAGGTTCTCGCGCAAGCAGCTGGCGCCGGCTTGAGGCCGGTTCAGCGCGCGGCCTTTTCCCTGCGCCGCGCGGATAGTTCCAACTCCAGTTCGTCGATTGGTGCGGCCGGTGTGTTGCGCTTCGTTTTCAGCGCCCGTTTTTTCAGAAACTCCTTCTTGCTCAACTGCGGCGGGAAAAGTTTCTTCGCATCGTCCTCGCGGATGGTCTGGAGCTTCCCGAGGTAAGTGGAAGCGAAACAGCCTTTGAACTTGGTCTCGCTGGTGAACGCCAGTTTCTCGCGGGCGATGCGCGCGTAGTCCTCGTCCAGCTCCAGCCCGATGTAATGCCGCCCGAGCTGCTTGGCCGCGATGGCCGTCGTGCCGGTGCCGAGAAAGGGGTCGAGCACCACGTCGCCGGGGTCGGTGCTCATGAGGATGATGCGCTCCAGCAGGTGGATGGGCAATTGGCAGGGGTGCTCGTCGCGGCGTTTGTTGTGCTTGATGCGGTGGATGTCCGTCCACGCGTCGCTCACGAGCTGGCCGAAGGCGTGCATCATGTCCTTCTTGCCGCCGTAGTCTTTGAGGAAGCCATTGCAGAGCCGGCAGCGTTTGTGCGGGGCGCGGATGTCGTAAAATTTGAACCCTGTCGCGGCCTTGGAGTAGAAGAGAATCCCGTAATGCGCGGGCATGAGCGTCTTGCCCAGCGGCGTGCTCATGGAATCCCACGCGATCCAGTGGCGGAAGTGCGCGTGGCGGTTCAGGATCGTGGCATAGTAGGTGAGCCACTTGGGGATGTTGTGGAGGAAGATGCTGCCGGTGGGCTTGGTCACGCGCACGAGTTCGAGCATCCACTGCTCACACCACGCGAGATATTCATCGCGCGCCATGGCGTCGTCGTGCTTGCCGTAGCGCTTGTTGAGGTTGAAGGGCGGGTCGGCAAAACAGGCATCGATGCTGGCGTCGGGGATTTTCCGCAACGCCTTGAGGCAATCGCCGACTATGACTTGGTCGAGGGGTAAATCTGTTTTCATCGGGCGAAAATCTGGCGGATGACGTCTTCGATGGGAACTTCCTGGATGTCGATGTCGCTGACGGGCAGTTCGTCCAACAGCGCTTTGCAGACGGGGATGACGCGGTCGCGCTTGACCTTGAACTTGATGCCTTCTGCGCCTTGGCTGATGACGTCGCCGTATTTGGCGAGCGTTTCAGCGGGGAAGGTTTTGCCGCCTTCGGTCTGGATGGTGACGAGTTTGAAATCGGCAAAGCGGTCCAGGACTTCGTCGAGCCGGCCGTCGAAGAAAATCTTGCCGTGGTCGATGATGATGACGCGCTGGCAGAGTTCCTGAATATCGGCCATGTAGTGGCTGGTGAGCAGGATGGTGGTCTGGCGCGTGGCGTTGTGGTGGCGCAAAAATTCCCGGACAGTTTTCTGCGAGACGACATCAAGGCCGATGGTGGGCTCGTCCAGAAACAAGACCTTGGGCTGGTGCAGCAGCGCGGCGATCAGCTCCATCTTCATGCGTTCGCCGAGGGAAAGTTCGCGGACGCTGACGTTGAGCTTGTCGCGGACGGAGAGCATTTCGGTCATCTCGTCCACGGTGCGGTTGAACTGCGCGGCGGGGATGCCGTAGATTTTGGCGTTCAGCTCCAGCGATTCGCGGGCGGGCAAGTCCCACCAGAGCTGGTTTTTCTGGCCGAGCAGCAGGGCGAACTGGCGGCGATAGCCATCGTGGCGTTCCCACGGCGTGTAGCCGAGGACCTGCGCGGTGCCGCCGGTGGGATAAAGTAGCCCGGCGAGCATCTTGAGCGTGGTGGTCTTGCCGGCACCGTTCGGGCCGAGGAAGCCGACGAGTTCGCCGGGCTCGATCTTGAAGTTGACGTCGTTGACGGCGAGGGTCTGCTCGTAGTGCCGGCGGAAAAGGCCCTTCACCGCGCCGGAAAATCCGGGCTGTTTCTTGTAGGTCTGAAAGGCCTTGGTCAGCCCTCTCACTTCAATCACTGGCACGCGGGAAGTCTAAAGTCCAAAGCCCAAAGTCCAAAGAAAAATTCCGCGAGGTCATCGCGGAATTTGCGGGGGAAATCGAAGGAAAGCGGCTTAGCGCAGGAGTTGTTTTTCCAGCAGGCCGACTTTCTGACGGACGGCGGCGTCCACTTCCATGCGGCCTTTGACGAGGCGGCAGGCGTGCAGGACGGTGCCATGGTCGCGGCCGCCGAAGGCTTCGCCGATGGTGTTGAGGGAGCTTTCGGTCATCTGGCGCGCGAGGAACATGGCGATCTGGCGCGGGAAGGCGATGTTTTCGGGGCGGCGCTTGCTGGTCATGTCGGCAAGGCGGATGTCGAAATGCTCGGCGACT
>JAFMIX010000343.1 GCA_017853785.1 Verrucomicrobiales bacterium | reverse complement strand
TAATAGCGGAAGTCCGTGCCGCCGGTCGCTTTGTTGGTGATGATGAACACCGGCGGGCGCGGGTCGTATTGCAAGTTGGCGATGTTCGTCAACAGGTCGCCCGCAGTCAGCGGATTGGTGGCAATCGTATAGTCGTAATTGACGTTGGCGGGGTTGATGTTGCCTGGGCTAAAGCCTGCCGGGTTGATGTAATTTTTCGAGGCCAACAGGTCATAAGCGAACGGGTTGGTGTTCGCGACGACCGGCGCGAGGAGCTTGGCCGTGGCGGTCTGCAACGCCGTCTCCGCCGCGAGCCGCGCATCCGTCTGGGCGGCGGCGACGCTCACCGAACCGCGTTCGCGCTGGCTGATGATGAGAAACGTGATGGCCATGAAGGCGATCACCGAAATCATGATGAGCGTGATGACCAGGGCGATGGCGGATTGGCGATTAAGGCCAAAGCGCGGGCGACGGGCGGCGGGATGGGGCAGAAATATTCTCATGGGTAAGCCTCCGGGTCCACGTTGCGAATGGTGATGTGCCGGCGGAAAATGTGGACGCGCCCGGCGGTCTGTTCGCGGGCAAGGTAGACTTCCCGCACCGTCCCGGCGGCGGGCAGCGCCTGAAGTTTTTTCAAGGTCTGGTATTCCAGCACGCCGAGTTCGAGTTCGAGATACGCAGGCACGGCGTTGCCGGTGAAGCTGTATTCCACGGAGTTCAGGAGCGGCGCGGCGTAGATGCCGTTGGTGTTCTGACTGGTGATGCGGATGCCGTTGCGGTCATAGGCCTCGATCTGAAAATGCACGATGCCATCCGCGACCCGATGCAGCGCGCTCGAGTTGGCGTTCAGAAAACTGTTGACTCCCGGCAGCCGGGAACTGGGCGCGTTGGTTTCATAACGGTAGAGCGTACCCACCCCTTCGGACGCGGGCGAGACGACGTAACCGATGCCGGACCAGTCGAGGTTGTTGCGGGTGAGAAAAAAGAAATAGCTCAAGACATTAGTGCGGGATGCCGACCCACCGGGAAGCGATTGCGCCGTGGACTTGTTCGGCTTGGCAAAGAAGTTGGTGTATCCCGCGAGCTGCGAGGGGCTGGTCTGCTCGAGCTCGCGCGCGAGCAAATCGGTCACGGCGCGGCCCGCCTCGAGCACATCCGTCTGGGCGATGCCGCCGCGGAACGCTTTTTGGGTCTGCACGAACATCGCCATCAAACCCACGACGATGAACGCCAGCAGCGCGACGGTGATCAACATCTCGATGAGCGAGAACGCGGCGCGGCGGGAGATTGGCGATGGGTTGTTCACGGCGCGTTGGTGTAAATCTGCGGCTGAAAGAACCACGTCTCCGGCACGGCCCCGTTCTGCGTGAGCGCGCCGCCGACCATCACGCGGTAAACCTGCCGGCCATTGCCCATCCGAGGCAAACCAGGGGTAGCGTCATGCCCCGGCAGGAGCGGCCAGCGGAACAGCAATCGCACCTCGTGCAGATTGCGGCGGAGATTGTTCACCACCGCCGAATTCGAGCCGTTGAGGGCGGCGGGGTCGTCGTACGGGATGATTTCCGGCACCATGCGGTAACCAAAGGCGGCTTCGTTGATGATGGCGTTGGCTTGCGGTGATTTTTCCGATGCCGCGCCGCTCAAGGCTTTCACATACGCCTCGACTCTGCCTTCCGAGCGAGGCCGGCTCAACAAGCCGATGATGGTCTGTCCGCTCGTCAACCGGAGCGCCTCCGGCGTGGGCAAGCCCGAGGGAATCGGAAAGTTGGCGAAGATCGGGTCGGGATTTTGATAATATTTCACCCCGCTGTTGTTGGTCACGACGATGGCGGCGACGTATTTCGTCAGGTCATTCAAGCCCACGCCGCCGCTGCGGAGGGCTTCGATGAAGTAATTCGCGTCCTGGTTGATGATGGTTTCGCGCCGGTTGTTCTTCTGCACGTCCAGGCCCATCGGCAAAATGCCGATGATGGCCACGAGCGCAAATCCGATGATCGCGAGCGCCATCGCGATCTCGATCATCGTGAACGCCGCCTGCCCGCGAAGGGCGACCGCGCAGCGAGAGGTTGGGGAAAACAATTTCATTGAATCTCCTGTTGCTCGACGCTGGCGCGGCCGGTGATCCCTTCGATGCGGATGTAGTGGCGCATGGAGGAGGTGGCGGCGGAATTGCCCGGCGGATTCTCCAGCACGTCGGCGGACAAATCGGCATTCACAAAAATGCTGCCGCGCGCGAGCGGCAGAAACTCCGCGCCACTCTGGCGCGGGTTGACCAACTGGCCCAGATGGTTGAACGCGAGGTAGGGCATCTTCAGCGACGCATTGGTTGCGGTAGGAAAAGGAAAATTGCGGGATTCGAAACTTAACACGCCAAAGGAAACAGTGTTCTCAACAAATTTTTTGGTAGCGATAAAGATTCCTTCCGGCAGGGATTTCCAAGAAGTCAGGTAATTGGTGCGATGCGGGCCGCCGGGTTGATCGCCCACGGCGCGTTCCACATAGAAGTTGTAGGTGGCATATTGCCGCTGCAAGAGGTTGGTCACCTGCTGCCTCGTGTCGTTACTGGTGAACGAC
>JAFMIX010000342.1 GCA_017853785.1 Verrucomicrobiales bacterium | reverse complement strand
GTTGCGCCTACTTAAGACGGCTTAGTCAATTTGGCCACACCGCATCCGGCGCGGGTTTTGGGGCCCCGGCGAATCAGCCACCGTGAGAAATCGCGGTGGCTGATTCATCGTTTAGGCGGCAGCACCGCGCCCGCGCTCTACATTGACCGCTGGCGGGGTTTGCTTATATTCGCGCCATGCTCGACTGGTTACTGCTCGCCGCCCTTGCCGCCGTTGGTGCCACGGCCATCGGCTTTATCCTCTCCCTAGCCCGAGGCGACACCACCGAGCCGAAAGACCCCGCCAGCGGCATCAAGCGCGACAAGAAGCCGCCGCAATCGCTCTAGAAGCCCGATCCTACGCGGTTTGTTATACGCCGAGCTTTCGCTCCAGCTTGAATCTGTCATCGCAGAGCAGGCCAAGAGAAATCAAGCCGGTGGGCAAGGCGGCATTTTGTTGTCCAGAATTCTGGACAACAAAAGCCCATTAAAACTGACCGCGAACTCGCCAAAGCCGCCGCAATCGCTCTAGGATTCGATTCTAGGCGTTTTGATCCGTGCCGAGGGTGGACAGGCGGAGGAGGGGATTGACGGCGGGAAATCTCACCCTGTAGAAGTGGCACAGAAGTGGCGCAGACGATTTTTTTTCACTCGTAAACCGGAAAGAAGAAACCCGCGCAAACTACTGTATTCACGCGGGTTAAGTTTGGTGGGCCTGCTCGGACTTGAACCGAGAACCAAAGGATTATGAGTCCGCGAGTTGACTGTTTTAAGGTGTTGTGCGATGATTTGCCAAGAAGCAAGAAACTGCTGCAAACAAAGGCAAATACGCATGAAAACGAGCGACACTGAAAAACGCGACACAACACCGCTAAACCCTAAAAGTGGCGCAGAAGTGGCGCAGAAAAAAACTGCGCCACTTTCAACCGCATCCAAATTCACCCCGGCGCATTGGCGCGACAGGGTGTTCCGCCGCACCTACCAGAACGCCGGCGAGACCTGCGAAGTGCAGGAGTTCCGCGCTCGAATCCAGCACGCCGGCAGGCGCGAGGAAATCGCCCTTGGCACAAACGACAAGGAAGCCGCCAGCCGCACCGCGGCGAAACTTTACCAGCGGGTCAAGGCCGCAGGCTGGACCGTCGCCCTTGCCGAGTTTGCGCCTGACCGCAGCACCGCCAAGGGTGTGCCCACCGTTGGCGATGTGATCGAGGCCGCGAGCCAGGCCGACATAAGCGCGAGCAGTCTTCGCGGCTACATCGTTCGCTTTCGGAAAATTGCCGCCGATGCCTACGGCGTGAAATCAACCGCCCGGCGCTTTGACTATCGCGGCGACGGGCTTGCCAACTGGCGCAAGCGGGTGGATTCAATCCGCCTCGACAAGCTCACCCCGAAACGGATTCAGGCCACACTCGACAAGCGCATCGCCGCCGCCAAGGGCAACCCATTGACCGAACGCCGGGCACGAGTTACCGCCGCCGCCATACTACGCAACGCCAAGGCCTTATTCGCGCCGGGTCGGGGCCTTGCGAAATCATTTGAGACGTTGCCGAATCCGTTTGAAGGCGTGACCGTGAAAGTAGGCACGCCTACCAAATACATCTCCACCGTGAACGCTGGCGACCTAATGCGGGCCGCTAAAACCGAACTGGCGACAACGCACCCCGAAGCCTACAAAGCCTTCCTGCTCGCCCTTGGCGCAGGTTTGCGGGCTGGCGAGATTGACAACCTGCAATGGCAGCACATTAACGCCACAGCAAACACGGTCCGCGTGATGACAACGGCGACCTTTGAGACCAAAACCAAGTCGAGCGAGCGCGAGGTGTTCGTTGACCCCGGATTGATTGCCGAGCTTGAACAATTCCGCGACGGCGCGACCTCGCTTTATGTCATGGAATCCAAGAAGGAAGCCAAGCCCGATGCTGCCGTCGCCAGCTACCGCGCCGAGGTTGCTTTCGACTTCCTGAAAAAGTGGCTTCGCGCCCACGGCATCACGGCGCAGAAACCGATTCACACCCTCCGCAAAGAGTTCGGCAGTTTGGTCTGCGAATCCTCCGACATTTTCACCGCCAGCCGCCAGCTAGGGCACGCGAGCGTGGGCATGACCGCGACCTACTACGCCGAGAACCGCCGCCGCGTTGCCCCGCAGATCGGCGCGATGTTGAATCCGCCAGCCGCAACCGAACCCAAAAAGGGAAAGGCCGCGAAATGATCACCGAAAAACGACACAGGCCCGCGACTCACACCATGAAAACGAAGCGCAAAGGCTCTGGGCGGAAAAAAGGTCAGATTTTCGAGCTTACCAAAAAGGGGCACAATCCACAGTTCCCGCTGGGCGAACTCATCAAATTGGCAAAACGAGGTGACCGCCCAAAAGACGCTTTCAGGGTATGCGAACACCTTCGCGCCCTGGCTTGGAAACTTCACCATTCCCCCGGCGCTCCCGTCACACGCCGAGAAGCATACTGCGCGATTGAACAGTGGATGGACGAAGCGCACAAATCCCCAGAAATCTTTGAGACATTGTGGTTGGTGATAAACGCATTTGAAAAAAGAGATGTTCCATTTTTCGCCAGCAT
>JAFMIX010000341.1 GCA_017853785.1 Verrucomicrobiales bacterium | reverse complement strand
TCAGCGCCAAGCACGAACTCGTCGTGCAAGGCCGCAATCTGCGCCGCGTGGGCAACATCCAATCCGGCAAGAAGGTGAAATTCGTCTTCAAACCCGCCGCCGCCGTGACACCGCACGACGCGGAGACCATCAAGATTCTGCTCAACGCCGAATCGTTGGAACTCGCGCCCGATTACGCGCCGAAGAAAGGCACGCCCGCCTGCCGCACCGAGATGGGCGACCTCTTCCTGCCGCTCGACGGCTTGATAGACGTCGCCGCCGAGACCGCGCGCCTCGCGAAAGAGCTCGAGAAAATTGATGCCGAAATTGGAAAGGTGGAGCAAAAGCTCAACAATCCGGCGTTTGCGCAGAAAGTGCCGGTCAGCATTCTCGACGAACACAAGCAGCGCCTCGCCGACTGGCAGGGCAAGCGCACCCACACGCAGGAAGCGTTGGACGCTTTGAAGGGCTAGCGGCCTTTGACCTCGACGGGTGGCGCCGGCTTGAATTAGTTTCCCGCGCGTGGAGCATCACCTCGTCATTGATATCGCCGTCTGCATCATTGCGGCGTGGGTCGTGGCGGTGGCGGGGCAGGTGGCGCGCCAGCCATTGCTGCTGGCGTATCTGCTCGCGGGTTTTGCCATCGGACCGCACGGATTCAAATGGGTCACGGATGCCGCCACCATCCAGACCATTTCCAGCATCGGGTTGATCCTGCTCCTCTTCATGATCGGGCTGGAGATCGACCTCAAGAAAATGGTGAGCGCGGGCAAGATTATCACGCTCACCGGCGCCGTGCAGATTTTCGGCTGCGTGCTGCTGGGTTGGGGCTTCTTCAAACTCATCGGGCTGGCGGGAACATGGCTGGAGGCACTTTACCTTGGCGTGGCGGCGGCAATGAGCAGCACCGTCATCATCGTCAAAATCCTTTACGACAAACGCGAATTGGAAAGCCTTGCGGGCCGCATCACGCTCGGCGTGCTCGTCTTGCAAGACATCGCCACCATCCTGTTCCTCGCGCTGCAACCCAACCTCAAGAATCCCGAGGCGATGATTCTGGCGAAGGCGCTGGGCAACGTCTTCCTGCTCGTGGGTGTGGCGTTCGTGATGAGCCGGTTCGGGCTGCCGCCCATCTTCAAGTTCGTGGCGCGCCTGCCGGAGCTCGTCCTTGTCGGTGCGCTGGCGTGGTGCTTTGCCATGACGGGCTTCGCCAATCATCTCGGCCTCTCGCCGGAGATGGGCGCGCTCATCGCAGGTATGATGGTGAGCACGTTTCCATACACGCTGGACGTCATCGCCAAGGTCACGAGCCTGCGCGATTTCTTCGTGACGCTGTTCTTCGTGGGTCTTGGCATGACGGTGCCGCTGCCGACCTGGACGTTGCTGGCGTGGATGCTCGGCTTCAGCGCGTTTGTGGTGCTGACGCGGTTGCTGAAGGTTTTTCCCATATTGCACCGCATGAAGATGGGCCATCGCATGAGCCTGCTGCCCGCCATCAACCTCGCGCAGATGAGTGAACTCTCGCTCGTGCTGCTCGCGCTGGGCCACAGCGCGGGCGATGTCTCGGCCCAATCGCTCGGCGTCGCGGCGCTGGCCTTCGCCTTCCTCGCGGTCAACTCCACCTACGCGATTTTGCACAGCGAAAAACTCCTCCGCCTCGCCGGTCCGTGGCTGGACAAGCTCGGCTATCCCGACCTCGCCGCTGTCGCGCCCGAGACGGTCTTGAACGAGCAACCCGCGCGGATCTGTTTCCTCGGCTTCTCGTGGACGGCGAGTTCGTTGCTGGAGGAAATTTCGCGGCGAAAAGGCGAATGGCTGCCGGAAGTGCAGGTCATTGACTTCAATCCCGTCTTGAACGAGAAGCTCCGCCGCCGCGGCGTGCGCGTGGTCTATGGTGACATCAGCCAGCGCAACGTCCTTGAACACGCCGGCGTGCCACACGCGGAAATCATCGTCTGCACGCTGCCGGACATGGTGCTGAAAGGCTTGAGCAACCATAAATTGCTGCTGCTAGTCCGCGAACTGAACCCGCGGGCGCAGATCATGGTTCACGCCGAAAAGCTTACCGAAATTTCCACACTCTATGCGGACGGCGCGGACTACGTCAGCGTCCCGCGCCTGCTCGAAGCCGACGACCTGCTGCAAGCCATCGAAGCCGCCGGCAAGGACGCGCTCGAAAGCCAGCGCGCCGGTCAGGCCGGGCGGTTGGCGAAGCGCAACGAAGTGATTCCGTGACCAGCGATTTTTTGGACTGCGGCGGCAAGTGAAACGCCGCGCTGAAATGGCTCAGGCTCTGGCAGCCGACTTCGAGCGATACCTCCGTAACATTGTGTTCGCCGGCGCGCAACAACTCCGCCGCCCGCTCCATGCGCAACTTACGGAGCTGCTGCGTGATGGTCTGACCGGTCTGTGCCGAAAAGATGCGGCTCAGATAAAAAATGACGGCAGCCGATCTTCTTGCCGAGTTCCTCCAGTGTGGGCGGTTTCGCGAGGTTTTGTTTCAACAAGAACACGACCTGCTCCACGCGTTCCTGTGGCAGCCGCTGCTGGCGGGTGCAGAACATCTCCTCCTCCGG
>JAFMIX010000340.1 GCA_017853785.1 Verrucomicrobiales bacterium | reverse complement strand
GCCCACGCTGCCGGCGTGCCAACCGGCGCCGGCCTGCAGGCGCAAGGCATCATCACTGCCGGGCTGCCGTTCCCAGATGCCGCAAAAGGCGACTTCGAGCGTCTGCGGCATGAAGTTGACGGCTTGTTGGAGCAGGTCGTCGAAGTTGGTGGTGGTGAGCGCGAATTGGCCGAGGGCCGCAATCACGGTCTGCTGGTGGGTGCGGTTGAGGAGGGTCCACTCGGCGCGTTCGCGCTCGGCGACCTGCTTTTCGAGGGAGGCGGCCATGATGTCAATGGCATTGGCCAAGGCGCTCAAATCCTCCTGTTTCTCCGCCGGGCCGGTGCGGGCTTTCAGATCTCCGGCCGTCAACCGGCGGGCGGTGAGCAGCAGCGCGTTGGTCTGGCGGAGAAAGCGGTCGCTCCAGATGAACCACCCGAGCGCCAGCGCCAGCGCGCCGACCAGCAGACCGAGCCAGACGATGTCACGGAGTGACTCGGTCGCGAAATACATCCCGAAAGTCGGGCCGCAGGCCAGAAAGATGATGGTGATGCTCACCAAACGTAGGCGCAGGCTGGAAGGTCGGGTCATGGTATCGTGTTGAATTTGAAACTGGTCCGTTGAGGATAACTGGCGGCGTGCGCATGACCAACATATTTTCCCGGATCTTCCCGCCATGCCACGCCTTCAGCCGCCGCTTAAACGCTTGCCAAATGGCGTGACTTCCGTAGAGTTTGCGGCTCACGTTTTATTAAAAATATGAATTTATCGACCTGGAATCTATTCCTCGCCCAAGCTGCCGCCACGCAACAAGACCCCAAGGCCCAGATGATTTCCACCCTTGGGATGTTCGCCATCATGGGCGTGATGTTCTATTTTGTGCTCATCCGCCCGCAGCAGAAGCGCGCCAAGCAGCTCGCTGCCATGATCAAGGCCATCAAGAAGGGCGATAAAATCGTCACCAGCAGCGGCCTCATCGGCGTCGTCCTCGCCGTCAAGGACAACACCATCGTCATTCGTTCCGACGAGTCCAAGCTGGAAATTCTCAAGTCCACCGTCGGCGAAATCACCGCATCCGGCAGTGAAGCCAGCCAATCCTAATCCGCACCCCCCGCCATGATCCGCAATAACCTCTGGAGATTCGCCCTCATCGTCGCCGTCCTTGTCTGGTCGGCGGTGCAACTCTATCCGCCCACCGGCACGGACCTGAACACCATGTTCCGCACGCGCGCTGTGGTGCGGGATGCGGCTTACAACGACATCGTTAGCCGTCTGGACGCGCTCCAAAAAGCCAGCCCCGACCGCCAGTTCTTCAACCTCATGGAGGCCGTCGGCACCAACAGCATCGCCAAGTATTTCCCGTTCTACGAGGACGCCAAGAAGAACACCGACCCCACCCGTTACATCCTCAACCAACTGCAGCGCGAAGGCGCCGGCAAGCTCAAGCTCGGCCTCGATTTGCAGGGCGGTACCGCCTATCTCGTCGGGGTGGATTTCGCCAAGGCCGCCATCACCACCACCAACGCCGTCGGCACCAACGCTCCCGCCGCGGATCTGGCCGAGAAAAACCAGCGGATTCTCTCGCAAGCCATCGAAGTCCTCCGCAAGCGCGTGGACAAGTTCGGCGTGGCTGAGCCCATCATCCAGCCGCAGGGCGACGATCGCATCCTCATCCAGCTCCCCGGCTTGTCCGAAGCCGACAAGGAACTCGCCAAGACCCAGATCCAAAAGGCGGCCTACCTTGAATTCCGCATCGTCCATCCCGAGAGCGATGAATTGGTTCTGCAAGGCATCAGCGAACCCGGCTACGAGTTCAAGCCCAGCCCGCACCGCACCCGGAACGGCCAGCAGGAAGTCGCCGGCTATCTCGTCAAAAAGAAACCCGAACGCGGCCTCACCGGCAAATACGTCAAATACGCCATGGCCGTGCGCAACCACATCAACAACGCCCCCGAAATCGAGCTCAACTTCAACGCCGAGGGTGCGGAACTCTTCGGGCAGATCACGCAGGAGAACGTCAACCGCCAGCTCGCCATTATTCTCGACGGTGAAATCTACTCCGCCCCCAACATCAATGAGCCTATCCTCGGCGGTCGGGCCAGCATCAGCGGCAGCTTCACCCCGGAAGCCGCGCAACAGCTCGCCAGCATCCTCGAAAACCCGCTCGAAGTCCCCGTCTCCATCATCCAATCCACTGAAGTTGACCCCTCGCTCGGCAAGGACTCCATTGATAGCGGCTTCAAAGCGGCGCTGTATGGCGTCATCGCCGTCGCGGCCTTCATGCTTGTTTATTACTTCTTCGCCGGCATCGTCGCGAACGTGGCGCTGATGGCGAACATCGTCATTCTGCTCGGCGTCCTCTGCTTCAACGACGCCACGCTCACGCTGCCCGGCATCGCGGGCATCGTCCTCACCATCGGCATGGCGGTGGATGCGAACGTGCTTATCTTCGAGCGGATCCGCGAGGAGTTGGCCGCCGGCAAATCCGTGCGCGGCGCCATCGAAGCCGGCTATGGCAAGGCCTTCGGCACCATCTTCGACTCGAACCTCACCACGCTCATCGCCTCCGTCATCCTC
>JAFMIX010000339.1 GCA_017853785.1 Verrucomicrobiales bacterium | reverse complement strand
CGATAGCGGGTGATGGAGTGTTTCACCGTGCAAAACGGTTTTGCGCCCGGCGACACGGTGAATTGGGAACTTTCGGCTGGTGTCTGCAATTCTTCGTTCGGGAATTCCCACAGATGCGCGTTGACGCCGCCGGCGGGGCGTTGGCGAACCAGAAATTTGCCGGCGCGCTCGACAACGAAAGCGACGAAACGGCGTTCCGTGGCCGCGGCGCGCTTGGCGAGATTGGGGAGTGCGGCGACGCGGTTCTCGCGGCGGGCGACGCAAAGTTTCCGGACCGGGCAGATTTCGCACTGTGGATTGCGCGGCGTGCAGATGAGCGCGCCGAGTTCCATCATGGATTGGTTCAGGTGCGAGCAGGCGGAACGATGTGAAGTGTATGAGGCATCGCGGACGAGTTCCTCGGCCAGTTGCCAGAGTTGCGTGTTGGTTTGTTTTTCCCGCGGGTTCCCAGCAATACCGTAAACGCGGGTGAGGACACGGATGACGTTGCCGTCGAGAATGGGCGTAGGTTGGTTGAAGGCGATGCTGCAAATCGCTCCGGCGGTGTAGCGACCCACACCGGGCAGCATAAGGACGGCGGCGAAGTCGCGCGGGAATTTGCCACCGTGCTGCGCGACAATCTGTTGCGCGGCGCGTTGCATGTTGCGGACGCGGGTGTAGTAGCCGAGTCCTTCCCAAAGTTTGTGAGTTTTCGCCGGAGACGCAGCGGCGAGCGCGGCAAGGTCGGGCAATTCACGCAGCCAGCGTTCCCAATACGCAATGACGGTCTTGACCTGAGTCTGCTGAAGCATGATTTCACTTACATATATACTGTATGGATTGCTTCGGTATGGTTCACGTCTCCAAGGTAATTTTCTGGCATTTGCCCTATACCATTTGAGCAAGGCAGCAACGATTCTCTTGATTTTGCGCGTTTCCAAGGTGGGACGAATCTGCCGCTCCGCGCTCACTTGGTCAACTCACCAAGCAAAACACTGTAACGGCCGGCTGCAGCAAGAGTCACCTACGCCAGACCAACTGCACGGAACTCCGCCCGTAATGTTCAGGGAGGATTCAGATGTGTTCGATGAGTGCCACGCTTTCCGCGCGGGATGATTTCGAGACGCAGTGATTTGAATCGGCTTTCACTGCTCGAAAACCTCGTGGATTCAATCTGGCGGCAGAAGTCTTAATTGCCGGGCTCGCTGCGGGATACGGATTGGAAATGATTCCCCTCCAATCAACGGAAGAATTCCAGCAGACCAGACCGGCGATGATTACCCGCCAGATTAACCGCCACCGGGGAGGCCGCCACGGCCGCCGCGCCCACCGCCCCAAGGATTTTCCGGCACGCCGTTGGTGGCGCGGATGACGAGACTGTTGCGCGTGCGGTCAATCGTTTGGAGGAGTTGCTCGTCCGTGACCGTGGCGCGCAACTGATCAAGCACAGGAATCCGCGCGGCGTAGGTCTTGGCAGTCACCGCTTCGGCATCGCCACCAAAACCACCGCCGAGTTGCATGATGGCGAAGCCGCGCAAGCGGGCGTCGTATTCCGGGTTGTTGACGATTTCGCCGAGCAGCCGGTTGGCGGTCGGATTTTCGCCGACGTAGGCGAGCACATCGCGGGCGATGCGGGATTTTTCGAAGAGGTTGGTAAGGCCGGGACTATTGTAGGCCTGGTATAGCGCGGGAACGGCCTGTTCCTTCAAAGTGCTGTTCAGATAGTCGAGGGCGTTGCGGTTGATGCGGCCTTCGGCGGTGATGAGTTGCGCTTGGGCATTGGCGGCAAAGGAGGTGTCGTTATACGATTTCAGCACCTCGAAAAGATAACCTTCGGCCATGTCGTCGGCGTTGTTCGGGTGTTCAATGGGGAGTGGGTTCGCCAGCAAATCCTTGGCGGAGGTAAGCGCCATTTCGCGGTAGTTGCCGGGCGATATCTCATCCAATGTCTTGGCCAAATATGCGACTTCGATGCCGCGGCCGGTGGTTTGCAGCACGGTAGCGAGAATTTTTTCCGCATCTGGGCCGCCGATGGCGCGGACGACATCTGCCAATCCCAACCGCAACGAAGGCGGCAAAACAAAGTCGGTGCGGAGTTCCCCGCCCCGGCGGAATGACCACCGCGAGCCACCGCGACCGCCGCCGCGGCCGCCGGAATTTTGATCCGCCGGATCCACGCTGTCTTCAGTGGTGTAGTCCATGTCCTGATTCTGCGCGAAGAAGTCGCGGATGACCGGGAGGGCCGCCGGGCCACATTCCCGCAGGCTCTCAAGGTGATGGATGACCAGTCGGATGTTCCGGTTGCGGGCCGCACCCGCGCCTGGCTTGATGGTGAGCAGGGTTTGCAGGAGTTCGGCGGGAGCAGGCTGCCGGGATTTCGCCACAGTGGCTGGCGCGGCGGCGGGAGCAGCTGCAAGCGTAGGGCTGGAATGGGATTTGGCCTCGGCGAGGGCGGATTCCAAGGCGGCTTTCTCAGATTCCCAGCGGGCTTGAGCGGCTTGGCGATCTGCGGTCTGTCGGTTGGATGCGAGCCAGTTGGAGAGGCCGAAAGCGATTCCAGCACTGAGCAATACAGCGA
>JAFMIX010000049.1 GCA_017853785.1 Verrucomicrobiales bacterium | reverse complement strand
TGCTGGATGATGATGCCGCCGTGCTTTTCCTTCCATTGCCAGACGCGTTCGAGTAATTTCTCGCGGCCCAGATCGTCGCGGTGCTTGATCTCGCCGGCCTTCTTGAGGGTGCGCTCCACGACGGTCTGCGTGGCGATGCCGGCGTGGTCCGTGCCGGGCAACCAGAGGACCTCCTTGCCATCCATGCGCGCCTTGCGGGCGAGGATGTCCTGGATGGTGTTGTTGAGGACATGCCCCATCGTGAGCACGCCGGTGACGTTCGGCGGCGGGATGACGATGGAATACGCGGGCTTGGCGGAGGTCTCGTCGGCGACGAAAAACTTTCCGTCGAGCCAGAACTGATACCATTTGTCTTCGACCGCTTGCGGTTCGTAGGCTTTGGAAATTTCAGACATACAATTTAAAACCGCCGAGCCGCCGAGCCGCCGAGAGTTTCAATTTCAACTCTGCGTCTCCGCGCCTCCGCGGTGAATTCATTTTTTCAACAGGGCAAATTCCATCGAGTCCACCAGCGCCTGCAACGAGGCTTCGATGATGTTCTCGCTCACGCCGACCGTGCCCCACTCGCGCTTGCCATCGGTGGATTCGATGAGCACGCGGGTCTTGGCGGCGGTGCCCGCAATTCCATCCAGGATGCGGACCTTGTAGTCGGTGAGCCTGATTTTTTTGAGCTGCGGGAAAAATTTTCCGAGCGCGGCGCGCAGCGCGGAATCGAGCGCATTCACCGGGCCGTCGCCTTCGGCCACGCTCTGCGCGCGTTTTTTGCCAACGCGGACTTTGACGGTAGCTTCGCAGACGGATTCTTTGCCGTCGTTCCGCATGGAGACGCGGTAGCCCTCCACAGTGAAGGGCAGTTCGCGGTGTTTGAGCGTTTTGGCGATTAGCAAGGCCATCGAGCCTTCGGCGGCCTCAAATTCGTAACCGGCGTTCTCCAGTTCCTTGATACGATTCAGGATCGGCTTCAACTCCGGCGTGTCGTTGTTGAGCTTGAAGCCGAGTTCGTGCGCCTTCATCACGATGTTGCTGCGGCCGGCGAGGTCGCTGATGAGGATGTTGCGCTGATTGCCGACAAGCTCGGGGTTGATGTGCTCGTAACTGGACGCGAGCTTTTGCACAGCGTTGACGTGTGTGCCGCCCTTGTGCGCGAATGCGGCCGAACCGACCCAAGGCAAGCGCGGATTGTGCCGGATGTTCGCAACTTCATCCACGAACATGGAAAGTTCCTTGAGCTTGGCCAGCGACTTCGCAGGCACGCAGCGTTTCTTCATCTTGAATGCCACGAGCGGAATGACGCTGATGATATTGCAATTGCCAGTGCGTTCGCCGTAGCCGTTGACCGTGCCTTGAACATGACAAGCGCCAGCATCGAGCGCGGCCAAAGCATTTGCCACACCCACGCCGCTGTCGTCATGGGTATGAATGCCGACATTGCAATTCAGCTTGGCGACGGCTTCCTTTGTGATAGCAGCGATCTCGCTGGGCAGGCAACCGCCATTCGTATCGCAAAGCACGATAAAATCCGCGCCGGCTTTTTCCGCCGCACGCCAAGTGTCGAGGGCATATTCGCGGTCGAGTTTGTAGCCGTCGAACGCGTGCTCGGCGTCGTAGATGACGAACTTGCCGTGGTCTTTTAGGTATTTGACCGTATCGGCGATCATCGCGAGGTTTTCCTCGGGCGTGCAGCGGAGGACTTCCTTTACGTGCAGCGTCGAGGTCTTGCCGTAGATTGTGACGACGGGCGTGTTCGCCTCGATGAGCAGGCGCACCTGATCGTCCTGCTCAACGGGGGTTGCTTTCTTGCGGGTCGAACCAAAGGCGGCAAGGCGGGCGTTCTTGAATTTCTTCTTCTTGGCTCGCGCAAAGAACTCGATGTCTTTGGGATTGCTGCCGGGCCAACCGCCTTCAATGTAGTGAACTCCGAAAGAATCGAGCTTCTCGGCGATGCGGAGTTTGTCCGCAACCGAGAAATTGATGCCTTCACCCTGCGAACCGTCGCGCAAGGTCGTGTCGTAGATTTCCACCTGGGGTTTCATATCGCCGCGATTAGCGGAGCGAGATGGATAGCCGAAACGCACGGATGAGGCAAACTCCAAAACCGGAAAAGCCTGCCGCCGGCGACAAGCCAATCAGGGAAAAGGTAACGTTGACAAAGCGCGCGATTTCGGTAGGTTTGCCGTCCTTTATTGATTTAATTTTATGCCGAATACGAAATCAGCCGAACGCCGGATGCGCAACAGCGCCCGGAAACAGTCCCGAAACCAAAGCGTAAAAACCCGCCTGCACACGCTGGAGAAAAAATATCTGGATTTGGTGCAGGCCGGCAAAAAAGCAGAGGCCGCAACTGCATTACGTAGCGTTTCCTCAGCCTATGCCAAAGCAGCCAAAGTGGGCGTGGTCCACGCTGCGACAGCGAGCCGGAAGAAGTCCCGCCTGGCCATCCGTTTGAACGGCCTCAAGTAAGTTGGTTGCCGCGCTCACGGCGGCACTCGTAACATTTATCGCGGAGCTGCCGGAAGGTTTTCCGGTTCGCTCCGCGAATTCATTTTGCCCAGCGGGGGGGTGTGTGCGGAAAGAGTTTTGACTGCACGAAACCCCATTTCGCCAATCGGCAGGTCAACCCCACGCCCGGACCGCCAAATCCATATAATACGGCTCGGGGCATTGATGGAGGAAGATTCGGGTAAGTATTTCTTGGGGCAACTGACTTCGGCGATGGTGTGGCCATGCCACAAAACCTGGGCGAGCGTCTGATTATCGAAGATAAAGTCGTCGGAATTCTGCTCCCAGAGGGCTTGTTCGCGCACTTTTCGGGAAAAGGCGCGGTATCCGGTGCGATACTCTGAGAACTTGACGCCGAGCACGATGTTTTCAACCAACGTCCGGAATTGATTCGCCGCATAACGCCAGCCCGGCATGCCGCCTTTCAGCGAATACCCCCCCCCAAAAAAAACGACGATTCGAGCCGACCAGAGAGTTGTTTCGGTGAAAATAATTTGAAACCACTTGTCCACGGTCTCCATTTTGTGCGGCAACCTCCTCAAACCACCAACAAGTTTGCACTTGCAACCCTGGGGCGCATTCGGGAGATTGGAGTCGTTCCAAGAGCAATATAGACCAATATGCGCCCGACTCAACAAGTTCAGTTCTACCCCGGGTTCACTCCGGGTGGACGACTGCATTCTCGCCAAGGCTTCACCTTGGTGGAATTGTTGGTCATTATTGCCATCATAGGCGTGCTGGTCGCCCTCTTGGTTCCGACTTTGACCAAAGCCCGGGCATTGGCTCAACGTGCGGCCTGCCTTTCCAATCTGCGACAACTCGGAATATCCTGGGTTCTCTACTCCGGAGACAACAACGGGAGTTTGGTGGAATCCTATCCTGGAATCTCGGCTCAGACCCCCAATCCAAGTGCGTGGGTTCAGGGTAATATGCAGATTCCGGCTGAAGCGAAAAATTCGGCCCTCATCGCCCGCGGCCAATTGTATCAATACAATGATAGCACCGCCATTTATCGCTGTCCGGCAGACAAGATCAGCGGTAAATCCGGAGTTAACGTGCGCAGCTACTCCATGAATGCCTTCATGGGCGACCGCAGCCGCCTGTCTGCCCCGTTCAACCACGCATATCCGCCGGCCAGTGATTATGTTCCGTATTATTCGAAGGAGTCGGACATTCCCCGCCCGGCCTCGCTATGGTTGTTTATCGACGAAGACAAACGCACGATCAGCGACGGGTGTTTCGTATTTGATCCCGCTGGCAAGCAGGCCAAACCTGATCGCTATCCCGCCGCCAGCAATCAACGCCACAATTTTGGATTTGGCATGACCTTCGCTGACGGCCACTCTGAAATCTGGAGATTCGCCGAGCCCAGCATTGCGGTGTCGAGCGACACTAGCGCCAAATCCTTTAGTGCCACCCCAAACCGGGATTTTCAAAAACTCGGCCAGGTGACCGCGACCTTGAAGCGCTAGCGCTGCCCGCTTCCCGATAGTTTCCTGTTTATTGCCCGATAGATATTCTTGCGCGGCACGCCAAATCCCATAGGATTAGGGTGCTTGCGCAAGGTGCACCAAACTCAAAACTACCAGATTCTCGCCGGACAATGCGCCGGGCCGCAGCTCTGCCCCTTGAGCCGCGTGCAAGTTGGCATCACCGTCTGCATCAAACAGCTCAACACCGCTCCCGAGATGCAGGAACGCCTGCGGGAACTGGGCTTCTGCGAACAGCAACGCATCAAGCTTCTTAGTCGCCACTCCAATATTATCTGTCTCGTCTGCAACTCGCGCCTCGGCATCAGCGAGAAAATCGCCGATGAAATCATGGTAGAGACCGTGGCCGACCCGGCGATAACCCCCTGAAGCGGAACTGCTCCATGCCCGCCCACTGTCCATTGACCGCTCTCACTCCCGGCACCACCGGAGTCATTCAGGAAATCAAGGTCCCCGCTGAAACCCGCGGGCGTCTCCTGGAGATGGGTTTGCTCGTCGGCACGCCCGTCGAACTGGTGCGGTTCGCTCCCCTCGGCGACCCGGTCGAAATCAAAGTGCGCGGCTACCATCTGACCATCCGCAAGCAGGAAGCCGAACAAATCCTGATCGCAACGGCGGGAACCAAATAGCCCGACTCCCCCGCCCAACGGTTTGCCTGCCATGGAGCATCCCCAGCCCAAATCCGAACGCCCCGCCGCCACCGTCGCGCTTACTGGCAACCCCAACTGCGGCAAAACCACCCTCTTCAACGCCCTGACCGGGCTGCGCGCCAAAGTAGGCAACTACGCCGGCGTTACCGTTGAACGCAAGGAAGGCAAGCTCATTGGCAGCCCCACCCACCGCGACATTCGTATCTTTGACCTTCCCGGAACTTACAGCCTGAGCCCGAACTCGATCGACGAACAGATCGCCCGCGACGTTCTGCTCCACCGCCTGCCCGAACTGCCGCCGCCCGACCTCATCGTTCTCGTGGTGGATGCCTCCAACCTGCAACGCAATCTCTACTACGCCACTCAGGTCATTGAATTGGGACAGCGCACCCTCATCGCGTTGAACATGCTCGATGTGGCCGAAGCGAACGGGCAGGCGATTGACGCCGCCAAACTCGCCGCTGCCCTCGGCGTGCCCGTCCTGCCCATCGTCGCCAGCACCGGACAGGGGATCCCTGAATTGCGCGCCCGCATCATCGCCGAACTTGATCAGCCGGCGGCCATCAAGCCACAGCAATTTTGCCAGTTGCCCGGACGCTTCCGCATCGAAGCCACCGGACTGGCGAACCTGCTCGCCGAAACCTTCCGCAACCGCCAAGTGCAGGCCACTGCCGAAGCGCTACTGCTGTTGAGCAATGAAAAGGCGCTCGCCTCGAGCCGCGAACACTATCCTCAAAAAATCCAAGATGCCGTGGCCGCCGCGCGCAAACGGCTGGAAGCGCAGAGCGTGGACTGGCGCGGCGCGCCCATCGAGTGGCGCTACGCCAAGATCGCCGAAATCCAGCAAGCTGCGACCACCGAGCTCGCCCCGCCCGGCGAATCGGTCAGCGATCGGCTGGACCGCGTCGTCACCCACAAAATCTGGGGCACGATTCTGTTCGTGGTGATCATGCTGGTGATGTTCCAGAGCATTTTCACCTTCGCGCACATTCCTATGGATGTGCTGCAATCTGGCGTGGACTGGCTCGGCCACAAAGTCGGCCACGCGATTCCTCCCGGCGACTTGAACAGCCTCATCGTCGGCGGGGTTATTGCCGGTGTGGGTGCGGTAGTCGTGTTCCTGCCGCAAATCCTGTTGCTGTTTCTCTTCATCGGCTTTCTCGAGGACACCGGCTACATGGCGCGCGCGGCGTTCTTGATGGACCGTCTGATGAGCAAAGTCGGCCTCCATGGAAAAAGCTTCATTCCCATGCTCAGTTCGTTTGCCTGCGCGATTCCCGGCATCATGGCCACGCGCACGATTGAAAGCCGCAAGGACCGGCTCGTGACCATCCTCGTCGCGCCCCTGATGAGTTGCTCGGCGCGGCTGCCGGTCTACACGTTGCTAATCGCCGCATGCGTGCCGGATGTAACCGTGCTGGGCTTCGTCAAACTTTCCGCGCTGACCATGCTGGCGATGTATCTGCTCGGCATCGTCGTCGCACTCCTGATGGCGTGGCTGTTCAAGAAGACGTTGCTCAAGGGCGAAACGCCGATGCTCATCATGGAACTGCCGCCCTACAAACGTCCCCTGCTCCGCGTGGTGTTGCGGCACATGTGGGAGCGCTCGAAAATTTTTCTTCGTCGCGCCGGCACGGTGATTCTCGGCATTAACATCCTGCTCTGGTTTTTGGCGACTTATCCGAAGAGCGATGCCGGACAAGGCGATTCGACGCCTAACGCCAGCGAGCAACTCCGCCACAGCTTCGCGGGCATGGCCGGTCGGGCCATCGAACCGGTGATCGCCCCGTTGGGGTTTGATTGGAAGATGGGCATTGGCATCGTCGCTTCATTTGCGGCGCGGGAAGTTTTTGTGAGCACCATGTCCACGGTTTACAACATCGGCTCACCGGACGCCGAGACCGACACCAAAGCCTTGGCAGAAACCCTCCGGGCACAGCGGCGGGAGCCGGATGGCTCGTTGATTTATACTCCCCTTACGGCTGTGACGCTGATGATTTTCTACGTTTTCGCCCTGCAATGCGTCAGCACCGTAGCGGTGGTTCGGCGTGAGACAAATTCCTGGAAATGGCCGGTATTCCAGTGGTTTTACATGGGCCTGCTGGCGTGGGGGCTGGCATTCCTGACGTATCATGGCGGTCATTGGCTCGGTTTTCGGTGAAGATTGGGAAAGTAATTTCGTACGCTTTCAGCTTTGCGGCTCTGAATTTGCCGAATGAAATTGATACCGGGTATTGGATTGCGGGACACTTTTGGATGGACAAACCCAGACTGATACACTTCCCTGTGAACTCTTTTCATCGTTCTGGATGAATCATTGTTAAGCAACAACATCAACATTATCAAAATGGCCGCTGAATCTACCTCGTCTGTTGGAACCGCGAAATCAGTCCTGCCAGGATTTTCCGCCCTGCCCGCCAAGACGCCCCCTCTCTTTCGCCGCATCGACTGGTTGGCGTTCTTCATCACCACGCTGGTGGTTTTCACCGGGTATTATCTGACCTTGGCTCCCGAACTGACGCTGGAGGATTCCGGCGAACTGGCGGTGGGCTCCATGTATGCTGGCATCCCGCATCCGCCGGGCTATCCGGTTTGGACGCTTTACACCTGGCTGTTTTCCACTTTGGTGCCGATCGGCAACATCGCCTATCGCGTGGCGATGGCTTCGGCGTTGTCCGGGGCATTGTCCTGCGGGCTGTTGGCATTCCTGGTTTCCCGCGGCAGCAGCATGATGATTGAAGGAATTGCCGACCTGAAGAACATGGATCGCCGCCGGGAAAACGCGATTTGCCTCGTGTCGGGATTTGTCTCCGGGATGTTGATCGGGTTCGACGGATATATGTGGAGTCAGGCGGTGATCGTGGAAGTCTATCCCTTTGCCGTGCTGTCGCTGATGGGCGTGCTGGTTTGCCTGCTACGCTGGATTTATGCGCCGCATCAGCACCGATTCCTCTACTATGCCCTATTTCTTTTCGGCATCTGCTTCACCAACCACCAGAGCCTCTTGGTGGCCGCCTTGGGCATCGAGATCGCCATCGCCGCTGCGTCGCCGAAACTGGGACGCGATATGTTCTGCGGCAATGCAATCATTTACCTCTCCTATTTCGTGATCGCTTTCGTGACGGGCGAGCCGATGTTTCGCAATCTGGAAACCAACGCTCTGCTGTCCAAACTGTTTCATGGCGTCGGCATATCTTCCATCATCGGCTGTATCTGGCTGACCATTCGCACTAAAAAGTTTCTCACCGAAGGTTGGGTAGTGGTCATAATGGCGGCAGCTTGGGCATTCGGCGCGGCCTTCTATTTGTATATGGCGGTTGCAGGTATGAGCACCCCGCCGATGCAATGGGGCTACCCCCGCACCGTCGAAGGCTTCATCCACGCCCTCACCCGCGGACAATATGAGCAACCCAATCCAACGGATGTGTTCAATTCGCCGGGTCGGGTCGTCTCCTATGGCGGATTGTTGCTTTCCGGGATCGCTGATGAATTCAACTGGGTGCTCACACTCATGGCGTTGGTGCCGTTCGCCTTCTACTTCAAGATGCAGCGGCGGGAACGTGCCTGGATGATCGGGCTCTCGGCGATCTATTTTACGCTCGGGCCTTTGCTGGCCGTGCTGTTCAACATCTCCCCTGACCGGGCGTCCATGTCCTTGTTGAAGGTTTTCTTCACCGCCGGTCACGTCCTGATTGCGCTCTTTGTCGGTTATGGGCTGACACTTATCGCCGCCAGCCTATCGGTGCGCTACGCCGCCTTCCGGCCTGCCGCGATCATTGGCGGAATTGCGGCCATTGACTTTGCTTTGTTCACTTTGGTTGCCGCAGCCCAAGCCCTGCTTGGTAATACCGAGCTTTCCGCCGCCACCACCAGTTATGACATTTGGAAGGTGATGTTATGGGTTCTCGCGGCGACCGGATTCGCGCTTTCCACCCGGGAACGCTTTTCTGAGCAGCGTCAGTTGTTCCGCTACGCCGCTCTGATCTGCGCCGCCGCCTCCTTCGGCTTGACCGCCATTGCCATGCTGGGCAATCAGATGAAGCTGGAAGGCCTGGTCATCTTTGCCAATGCCGTTGCCGCCTCGTTCCGCCCCGATCAATACGCCCTGCCCGTGTATGCAGGTATGATGCTGCTCGCCATCACGGGAATTTTCACCTTGGCGGTCTGGCGCGCCCGGACCCAGGCAGCGCTCGGTCTCATCCTGGCGCTCTTCGCCATCGCCCCGATCCATTCCGTCATGTGTCACTGGGCTGACAATGAGCAACGCGAACACTGGTTCGGTTACTGGTTCGGCCATGATATGTTCACCCCGCCATTCAAGGGCGCGGATGGCAAACCGCTTTATCCGGAGATGACCCGCGATGCGTTCCTGTATGGCGGGACGGATCCGGGCCGATTCTGCCCCACTTACATGGTTTTCGCCGAAAGCTTTACTCCGCATGACAAGCAGCCCGTGCAGGACCAGAAATTTGACCGCCGCGATGTTTATATCGTCACGCAGAACGCGCTCGCCGACGGTACTTACCTGATGTATATCCGTTCCCATTACAACCGCAGCAAGCAGATCGACCCGCCGTTCTTCCAGGAACTCCTGCGCGGCAAAAAGGAAAAGGAGCTTAACTACCGCACCAACATCCTGGCCCGGGCCGTCATGCCGCTGGATCGTTTTTTCACCCGGCTCGGCTACAACATCGAGCGCGAGCGGCGCACCGGCACTTCCCGTTTCACGGAAAAAGATTTCACCGATCTCGCCGGCTTCGCTGCCAAGCTGAACCAGGCCGCCGACCCGCTTTCAAAACATTTGGCTGAAAACCTTTCACCTCAGACCAAGTCGCAACTCGCCAGTGCCAATGCCCAACTGGCCCAATCCCTCGCTGCCGACTTGAATCATCTGATCGAACGCGAGGTGGTCTCCCCCCACGACCCCAACCCAACGACCAAGTTTGAGCCGCTCTACACGCCGGAGCGTTTCGCCGCTGTCGTGCTGCCCGAAACCACCGTCAAATTTCTCTCCCAGAATCCTCAGAGCCACACCCGAGTCCGGCTTAACCGCGTCCTCCTCGAGGCCGCCTACCCCAAGGAAATCGCCAAGAGCATCGGCGGCCTCTATCCCGACCGCGAGATCTACATCGCCACACCTGAGGATTCGCAGGATTGCTTCAACTCCTACATGACCGATGTGCAGAAGCGATTGCAGCACGACGCGCAATTCCCGAACGAACCCCGCCAGATCCGCCCCGGCGAAAACGTGACCGTGATTGACGGCCGCATCCAAGTGAACGGCCAAGTCGCCGTCATGTCCATCAACGGACTCATTGCCAAGGTGATTTTTGACAAGAATCCGGATCACGAATTCTTCATCGAAGAAAGCTTCCCGCTCGAATGGATGCATCCCCACCTGACTCCTTTCGGCGTCATCATGAAAATCAACCGGAAGCCTGTGCCTGAGATCACCGAGGAGATGGTGCGCACCGACCACGAGTTCTGGAGTCAATACTCCGATCGGCTCATCGGCAACTGGATCACCTACGATACTTCCGTGAAGGAGATCTGCGACTTCGTCCACAAGGTCTATCTGCGCCACGACTACAGCGGCTTCAAAGGCGACCGCAAATTTGTCCGTGACGACCAGGCCCAGAAAGCCTTCTCCAAACTCCGCAGTTCCATCGCCGCCAGCGTTTACGCCTGGCGGATCAACAACTCCAAGACCCCCGCAGAACAGCAACGCATGATCAAGGAGGCCGACTTCGCCTTCCGCCAAGCCTTCGCCTACTGCCCCTATAGCCCGGAAGCACTCTTCCACTACGTCCAACTCCTCGTAAACATCCAGCGCACCTCGGACGCGCTCCTCATCGCCGAAACCGCAGCTGCCCTCGACCCCTTCAACGGACAGATTTCCGGCCTCGTGGACAACCTGAGAAAAATCGCCTCCACCCAAGGTGGGGTGTCCGCAGTCAACTCTGCCGGACCCTTGTCGCAACTTGAAAAAAAATACGCCACCAACCCCGGCGACTTCCAAGCCGGCTTCGACCTCGCCGCAACCTTGGCCACCATGAACCAGACCAACCGCGCCGCGGAAATCCTGACCCAAGTCCTGAAGCACCCCAAAGCCGACGCCAATGTCGCCAAAGTGGTCGCCCAAGCTTTCGCCCAGATGAACCATTACCCCGGACTCGAACTCACCCTCGAACACCTCGTCGCACTCACCCCCGACCTCCCCGAGTCTTGGTATGACCTCGCCGCGCTCAAAACCGTCCTCAACCAACCCGATAAAGGGTTGGCCAACCTAAGCCGCGCGGTCGAACTGAGCGACAAACGCTTTGCCAAGGACCCGAAGTCCCCCAACCTTCGCAGCATCGCGCTCTCCGACATCCGCTTCACCAGCCTCCGAAGCAACGGCGATTTCCCCAAAATCGTCACCCCGAAATGATCCGCCCGTTGCGGGTGCTGAAGATATTGCTCCAGCCATCCCGCTTCGCTATTTTACTGAGATATTATTGCTGTTGCCGCTGTCTCGAATCATGAAACCAAACGTTCCGGAAACGCCCCCCACCCCGCCGACGGACGCCCCCGCTGCGCCGTCCCCCGAACAGCTTGAAGCCCTGCAGGCCCAAGCCGCCAAGGCCGATGAAAACTGGAATCACTACCTTCGTGCGGTCGCCGACCTCGAGAACTACAAGAAGCGCACCGCCCGCGAACGCGCTGACCTCATCAAATACGCCAGCGAATCCCTCATCCAGAAACTCATCCCCATCCTCGACAACTTCGAGATGGCCGCCGCCGCCGCCCAGAACCTTCCCCACGAAGCAGCCCAGTCGCTCCAGTCCGGTATCGGCATGATCCAGCAGCAA
>JAFMIX010000338.1 GCA_017853785.1 Verrucomicrobiales bacterium | reverse complement strand
CCACTTCGGCAAGTGGCATCTGGGCACGAATTATCCTTACCGGCCGATGGATCGCGGGTTCGACGAGTGGCTCGGCCACGGCGACGGTGGCACGGGTTGCGCCACCGATTATTGGGGCAATGACCGCGTCAACGACTATTACATTCACAATGGCCAATGGGAGAAGAAGCCGCGGCTGGGCTTCGAGTGCGACGTCATATTCGATGCCACCATGGACTACATCCGCGCCAACAAGCAGCGCCCGTTCTTTGTTTATCTCGCGCCTTATAATCCACACGGCCCGTGCAGCGTGCCGGATCAAAAATGGGTTGCCCCGTTTCGCGGCAAAGTGACCGTACCCGAAGCCTATTTCTTCGCCACCATCGCGCGCATTGACGAGAATCTCGGCCGCCTACGCCACCTCTTGGCGGACGAAGGTCTCGCCGACAACACCATCCTCCTTTTTCTCAGCGACAACGGCACGGCGCAGGGCGAAAAGGTTTTCAATGCCGGCATGCGCGGAAAAAAAGCTTCGCCTTACGACGGCGGTCATCGCGTTCCCTGTTTTATTCGCTGGCCGGCGGGAGGGCTTGATAAGCCGATCAAAATCAATCAGCTTACAGCGCACCTCGACCTCCTGCCGACGCTTGTGGATTTATGCGGGTTGCAGTTACCCAAGCCGATCCAATTCGATGGCGCGAGCCTGAAGCCGTTGCTTACCGGCACAAACACATCGTGGCCTGACCGCACAATTGTGCTCGGCTCGGCGCAGAACACCATCACTCCGGACGCGACAACGCCGAAGTATGGCCAGGATTGCGCCGTCATGACCGACCGCTGGCGGCTGGTGAACGACGCGGAACTCTACGATATGTTGGCTGACCCCGGGCAGAAACATGATATCGCCAAAGCAAATCCTAAAATCGTGAAGGAACTCCACGCTGCCTACGACCGATATTGGAAGAGCGCGAGTGCGAAAGACGCCGGCTGGCAAGGACGGCCCATCATCGGCAATCCCCGGCAGCCCGAGACGGATTTGTGCTCGGAGGACTGGTGTGCGACGCGCGGGGAATGTCCGTGGCATCAGAGCCGGGTGTCGCGCGGCGATGCCGTGTTCGGGCGCTGGCCCGTGCGTTTTGCGGAAGCGGGCAACTATCGCTTTGAAGTCCGGCGTTGGCCGCGCGAGGCGGATGCCCCGTTGGCCGGCGTTCCCGCCGCCAGACATGTCGTGGACGCGGAACTCGATGACCGCCCAGTCAAACAACTGTTGTATGATTTTGCCGGTGCGATCCGCGCCTTGCCCGTCGCCCGGGTGCGACTTCGGGTGGGTTCGGATGTGCAGGAAGCCGCCGTGAACAGTGGCGACAAGTGCGTCACCTTCATGGCCAAGGTGGAAGCCGGCCCAAGCGAAATCGAGGCCGCCTTGCTTGACAAATCCGGCAAGGAAATCTGTGGCGCATGTTACGTAACTGTTCGAAAATGACTGCAAACCGAAAATGATTTTAAAACTTCAGTCATGAAAAAGTTACCTCACGTTCTGCGCGTTCTTCTTGTCGCAACCCTTTTTGGTTCAGCGAGCGTGCTGGTCGCAGCGGAACGTAATCCGTTCTTTGCAATGGACACGGCGTTGGGCGAGGGGAAGAAGTGGCCGGCGGCGAAGCAAGCGGCGTTGATCAAGGAATTGGGCTACGACGGCTTTGGGGCGAGCGGCTATCCCAGCGATGAGTTCCTGGCCGACTTTGAGAAAGCCGGGCTAAAAGTTTACAACGTCTATCTCATGTTGTCTTTCGACCCGGCCAAGCCGGGACTTGATCCCCGGATCAAGGAACTCGTGCCGCGGCTCAAAGGTCATGACACGGCGCTGTGGATTGCCATCAACGGACTCGCGTTAGATCAGGAAAAGCTCAAGCCGTCCGACCCGCGTGGCGACGCGGTGGTCGTTTCCGCCTTGCAGGAACTTGCGGATCTCGCGCAGACGAACGGCGTGCGAATCGCCCTCTATCCCCACGTGAAATTTTGGGCGGAGCGGGTCAGCGATACCATTCGGGTTGCACGCAAGGTGAACCGCCCCAATGTCGGCGTGACTTTAAATCTATGCCACTGGCTCAAAGTCGAAGGCAGCCGCGATCCCAAGCCCGTGCTGGCCGAGTCGATGCCCCTGTTGCAATTCGTCACCATCAACGGCGCGGATAAAGTTGATCCGGCAACGGCCACCAACTGGAGTCGGTTGATCCAGCCGCTCGATGTGGGCGATTACGATGTCGGCGCACTGGTGAAGACATTGCGTGAACTCGGATACCGTGGCCCGATCGGTTTCCAAGGTTTCGGCATCAAAGGCGATCCCCGGGAAATCTTGCAGCGGACCATGAATGGCTGGCGGCGAATCCAATCGCAAAAGGACTCCCCGGCATCCGCATCCTCAATCGTGGCTTACCCCAACATCGTCTTTATCCTCGCCGACGATTTAGGCTGGAAGGACGTCGGCTACGCGGGCAGCACGTTTTACCGCACGCCCAACATTGACCGGCTCGCACGGGAAGGGATGCGCTTCTCCCAAGCCTACTCGGCCGCCTGCGTGTGCAGTCCATCGCGCGGCG
>JAFMIX010000337.1 GCA_017853785.1 Verrucomicrobiales bacterium | reverse complement strand
GCCTACATGCTCAAGAAGGGCGAAGCCGCTCCCAGCAGCAGCGGCCGCCAGGAATACCTCGAGAACCTCATCAACGAATTCATCTGAGCCATGCGCACCCTACTCCTCGGCATCGATAGCGGCACGCAATCCACCAAGGCCCTCGTGGTGGACGCCAAATCCGGCAAGGTCCTCGGCAGCGCCTCCGCGGCGTATGACCTGATTGGCGGCCTCCCGCCCGGGGTCAAGGAGCAGCACCCGTGCGATTGGGTCGGCGCCACGCGCAAATCCATCCAAGCCGCGCTCAAGCAAGCCAAGGCCCGCGCGAACGAAGTCGTCGCCATCGGCGTGAGCGGCCAGCAGCACGGGTTCGTGCCGCTCGACAAAGCCGGCAACGTCATCCGGCCCGCCAAACTTTGGTGCGACACGGCGACACAGGCCGAGTGCGAACAGATCACCGCCAAGCTCGGCGGCGCGAAGAAAACCATTACCGCCATCGGCAATGCCGTGTTGCCCGGTTTCACGGCCTCGAAGATTCTCTGGCTCAAAAAACATGAGCCGAAGAATTTTGCGAAGCTTGCCACTGTACTCTTGCCGCACGACTACCTGAACTTCTGGCTCACCGGCGAACGCGTGATGGAATACGGCGACGCCAGCGGCACCGCCTTGCTCGACGTCCGCAAACGCGCTTGGAGCGCCGCCGCCGTGAAGGCGATCGACGCCTCGCTCGGCAGCAAATTGCCGCGCTTGATCTCCAGCGATGAACCGGCGGGGACTTTGCAGTCGGCCACCGCCAAAGAGTTGGGGTTAAATCCTGGAATTCTCGTCAGTGCCGGCGGCGGCGACAACATGATGGGCGCCATCGGCACCGGCAACACCCGCCCCGGCATCGTCACCGCCAGCTTCGGCACGAGCGGCACGATCTACGCCTGCGCGGACAAGCCGGTCGTGGACCCCGCCGGCGAGATTGCCGCGTTCTGCGACTCGACGAACCGCTGGCTGCCGTTGCTGTGCACGATGAACGTGACCGTGGCGACGGAGATGATGCGCAATGATTTTGGCTATTCGCACGAAGAGTTCGCGGCCAAGGCGGCGAAAGCCGCGCCCGGCGCGGGCGGTTTGCTGCTGTTGCCGTATCTCGAAGGCGAACGCACGCCGAACGTCCCGGACGGCACGGGCGCGATGATCGGCATCAACCCGAAAACTTTCCGCGCGAGCAACTATTGCCGCGCTGCGATGGAAGGCGTCACGCTCGGCATGAATTACGGCCTGCGCCGCCTCGGCGAACTCGGCGTGAAGGCCAAGCAGATCCGCGCGACCGGCGGCGGCGCGAAGTCCAAGCTCTGGCGGCAGATCATGGCGGACGTGTTCAACGCCGAAGTCGTGACGCTCAAGGTCAGCGAAGGCGCGGCCTACGGCGCGGCATTGCAGGCGCTTTGGTGCTGGCGGTTGCAGCAAGGCGAAAAGATTTCCATCAGCGACCTCACGGACAAGTTCGTGACGCTCAACCGCGCCGAAACGGCCACGCCGCAAAAGGCAGCCGTCGCCACCTATCGCGAGTTGCAGGCGCTGCAAGACGACCTCTCCCACTCCCTGCGCGGCGTCTTTGCGCGCCACCGGAAATTTGTGGCGCGCTGACAGCGTTGTCGGTCGGTTGGGCGTTTCCCGGGTTTCTAAGACTTGGACTCAAGCGCCGTTCTGCTAGGCTGCGCCCATGGCTTTTGATTCCTTCCGCGATTTCATCAACGCGCTCGACCGGGCGGGCGAACTCAAGCGCATCTCCCAGCCCGTCGCCACCGAGCTCGAGATCACCGAGATCGCCGACCGCGAAATGAAATCGCCCGGCGGCGGCAAGGCGCTGCTGTTCGAAAAACCCACCGTCAACGGCGTCGTCTCGCCGTTCCCCGTGGCCATCAACACGCTCGGCTCGTGGAAACGCATGGCCCTGAGCATGGGCGCGGAAACCGTGGACGAAGTGGCGAACGAACTTGGCGCGCTGATGAAAGCCAAGCCGCCGACGAGTTTCAAGGAAGCCATCAATTTGCTTTCGCTCGCACTGGATTTGCGTCATGCGAAGCCGAAGACCGTGAAGAGCGGGTCTTGCAAGGAGGTGATTCATTTAGTTGATAGTCCAAAGTTGAGAGTTGATAGCTGGCCGAAAGCGCCCGATTGGCAGAATCCATCAACTATCAACTGTCAACCATCAACTCTGCTCAATCTGCCCATCCTCAAATGCTGGCCGCTCGACGGCGGGCGTTTCGTCACTCTCCCCTGCGTCGTCACCAAAGACCCCGACACTGGCGATCGCAACCTCGGCATGTATCGCATCCAGATTTACGACGACAAAACCACCGGTATGCACTGGCAATTGCAGAAAGTCGCCGCGCGTCATGGTCGTCGTTATTACGAAAAGGGCGAGCGCATGCCCGTCAGCATTTTCATCGGCGGCGATCCGATGTTCCCCTTCGCTGCCACCGCGCCGATGCCGGATGGCTTGGATGAATTTCTCCTCGCCGGTTACTTGCGCAAGAAATCTGTCGAGCTCGTGAAGTGCGAGACCAACGATCTCGAAGTCCCCGCCAACGCCGACTTCGTCA
>JAFMIX010000336.1 GCA_017853785.1 Verrucomicrobiales bacterium | reverse complement strand
GCGCGGCAGATTCCGGCGGAGCGCGAGCAACGGACAATTTTCCCCCTGCTCGCCAAACCGGTCACGCGCGGGCAGGTCATCGTCGGGAAATTTCTCGGCTGCTGGCTCGCGGTCGGGTTGGCGTTGATTGTGTTTTATGCATTCCTAATCGTGGTGAGCTGTTCCCGTGAACACGCTTGGCCTTTGCTGAATTACTTTCAAGCGCTCTGGTTGCAATGGATGATGTTGGGCGTGGTCATTGCGATGGCGGTGTTGGGCTCGATTGTCTTCGCTGCGCCGTCGTCCAACTCCACCATCCTGTTCACCGCAGTCCTCGGCATCCTGTTTTTGGGCGGCCACCTGAATCAAGTTGCGCTGGATCAGGCCCAGCCGATGCAGGGTGTGGTCTATACAATTTATTATCTCCTGCCGCATTTGGAGTGGTTCGATGTGCGTGATCTGGTCGTTCATGACCAGGGGCTGATCGCGTGGTGGGCGGTGGCGGCAGCCTCGGTATACGCGCTGATTTATGTGGCGTTTTTTCTCTTCGCGGCGTGGATTTGCTTTCGCCGTAAAGCGCTGAACACCTAAACGCCATGCCTGCTCCGGCTTACATCCTGGCGTTAATGTTGGCAACGGGCGTTACGTTGGCGACGTGGCTGCAGCCGCAAGCAATCATGTGGAATAAGTCACGTGCGCAGTCCGGCAACCTGCTCAACATCGCGATGGGTGACGCGCGGCGGCTGTTTGCCAACCATTTCTTCACTAAAGCCGACGTGTATTTCCATAGCGGCTATTACCCGTCCATCTTCGACCAGGGCCGGAAGAGTGAAAATCACATCGCCGAGCAAGCTGGCGCTGGTGGGGGTGCTGATCACGACGAGCATGATTATCTCAAGCCGCCGCGGGACTGGGTGGAGGCTTTCGGGCGGAACTTTTTCAATACGAAGCACACAGAGTTGACCGGTGCGGGGGCGAATGAAATGCTGCCTTGGCTCCGGATCGCAGCGGAATTGGACCCGCAAAATGTGGATACTTATATCGTTGGTGCGTTCTGGTTGCGCGGCGAAATGAAGCGCCCGCGCGAAGCGGAAAGTTTTCTCCGTGAAGGGCAGCGCGCCAACCCGGATAGTCATGAAATTCTCCATGAATTGGGCCGGCTTTACCGCGATAATTTTCATGATCGCGACCGCGCCCGGACGCTCTTCCAATTGTCCGAACGGAAAGTGGAAGCCCAGGAAAAGGCGCTGGGGCAACCCCTATTCGAGGCCAAGCGGGAAAATCTGATCGCCATTGCCAGGATTGAGGAAGCGGAAGGACATTTAGCCGAAGCGATAAAATATCTCCGGCAGCTCGTTGCTGCCTGCCCGCCGGAACAGGCGGTGGCGCGCGGGGAATTTGAGAAACAGATCGCAGAGCTGGCGGCCAAGTTGCCGCCGGCACGTTGATTGGGCTTTGTTTTTGAGTGCGGAGCTTGTTTAATTCCCGCATGAAAAACCGCGTCGCCAGACTCCAACGCGTCACCGGCGAGACCAAAATCTCCCTTGAACTGAACGTGGATGGAAAAGGCAAATCTACCATTCGCACTGGCGTCCCGTTCTTCGACCACATGCTCATGCTATTCGCGAAGCATGCGACGATGGACCTCAAGCTCGCCTGCAAAGGCGACCTCGAAGTGGACGCGCATCACACAGTGGAAGATTGCGGCATAGCGCTCGGGCTGGCGTTTAAGCAAGCACTCGGGGACAAGCGCGGGCTGCGGCGCTACGGGGCGGGTTTTCACCCGAAGAACCCGTTCACCGGTGAGGCGTTCCTGCCGATGGACGAGTGTCTGGCGCGCTGCGTGATCGATTTCAGCGGGCGGCCCTACCTCGTCTGGCGCGGGCTGAATGCGTTCGGGTTGAAGAAAATCTCCAAGTCCGAGCGGACGCAGGATGCGTCCAGTGCGTTCCGCTTCGGGCTTGCGCGGGAATTTTTTCAAGGCTTCACCAACGAAGCCCGCTGCAACCTGCACCTTGAATTGCTTTACGGCGACGAGCCGCATCACATCGTGGAGGCGCTGTTCAAGGCGTTCGCCCGCGCTACCGACTTTGCCTGCCAGCGCGACCCGCGCATTGCCGGTCAGATTCCGAGCACGAAAGGTAAGTTGTAAAGCATTTGAATAACCGCCGCCCGACCTTCGTCCAAGCCCATGTCGCGTACTAAAAATTACCCTACGTTGGAAGACGTTGCGCTGGTGAAGCTCGCGCAAAAGGGCGACGCGGAGGCGTTTGAGGAGCTGGTCTACCGGCATCGCGACAAGGTTTACGCGCGGTGCTACACCATGATCCGGGACGAGACGGCGGCGCTGGATCTTTCCCAGGAGGCGTGGGTGAAAGCTTGGCAGCGGTTGGCGCAGTTCCAGGGCGACAGCACGTTCACCACCTGGGTCACGCGCATCACCATCAACGTGTGCCTGGACCAGTTACGCAAGAACAAGCGGCAACAAGCTGAGTCCATCGAGAAGTTGAATGAAGAACTAGGCGGCGTGGAGCGTCAAATGCCTGTCGTGACGGTGAACCCGACCGAGCGGCTGGAACGCGGCGAGTTGCGGCAGAAGATCGATGAAGCG
>JAFMIX010000335.1 GCA_017853785.1 Verrucomicrobiales bacterium | reverse complement strand
CATCGAAATCTGCGATATCTGAAACCCGTAACCAAACCGTACCCTTTTCCGTCACTTAAACACCAAGCTATTACAAAAAACTAACATGAACACCTCCGGAATCATTACCCGCCGCAACTTCATCAAGAACACCGCCCTCACCGGCGCGGTCCTCTCCACCCTGCCGCTCTTCAACGTGCGCGCCCAAGGTGCGGGCCGTAAATTCAAAGTCGGCGTCATCGGCAGCGGTGGCCGCGGCTCGGGCGCGGTGGATAACATCGTGGAAGCCGCCAAATCCCTCGGGCACGAGATCGAAGTCTTGGCCGTCGCGGATTTCTTTGCCGCGCGCACCGAGAAAGTCGCCAAAAAATACAACGTCCCCGCGGCCCGCGTGTTCGCCGGCGCCGATGCGTATCAGAAGTTGCTGGCGATCAAGGAAATTGAAATCGTCATTCTCGCCACGCCGCCCGCCTTCCGGCCCGTCCACTTCGAAGCTGCCGTTGCCGCCGGCAAACATTGCTTCATCGAGAAGCCCGTGGCCGTTGACCCCGTTGGGGCCCGCAAGGTCATCGCTGTCGGTGAAATTGCCAAGCAAAAGGGCCTGACCGTCGTGGCCGGCACGCAACGCCGCCACACCGGGACCTACCTCCGCAACCAGAACGCCGTCAGCCAGGGCGCCATCGGCAAGATCACGGGCGGCGCCATCACCTGGTGCACCGGCACGCTGTGGTTCAAGGAACGCGAGGCCGGCGAGAGCGACGCCAGCTACATGGTGCGCAACTGGACCAGCTTCACCGAGATGTCCGGCGACCACATCGTCGAGCAGCATGTCCATCAACTTGACGTGACCAATTGGTTTCTGGGCCGCACCCCACTTTCCGCCGTCGGTTTCGGCGGTCGCGCCCGGCGCAAGACCGGCAACCAGTTCGACTTCTTCAGCGTGGACTACAACTACGGCGACGACTGCCGCATCCACAGCATGTGCCGCCAGATCAAGGGTTGCTACGACAACGTCGGCGAGTTCTACATCGGCACGGAAGGCACGACCTACGGCGGCGGCAAGATGCAATCCGCAAAGCTCGCCAGTCTGACGATCCCCGAATTCAAGACCCACGCCAACGGTCAGGTGCAGGAACACGTGGACCTGCTGGCGGCCATCGCGGCCAACAAGCCGCTCAACGGCGCGAAAGACGTGGCCGAGTCCACGCTCACGGCCATCATGGGGCGCATCGCCTGCTACACCGGTCAGCAAGTCCGCTGGAGCGATCTGACGACGAACACGGAATCGCCCTGGTATAACCTCACGCTGAAGCCTGCCGCATTGGATTTCGAAAGCGGCGAGGTGGTCGCGCCCAAGGATGAGGTGTGCCCGGTTCCTGGTTTGGGCTAAACGCCTCAGAAAATCTCTGAAGTAGTCGGGTGGTATGCTGGTGCTGACTGGAAAGCTCGGCTGGCCGGAAAAGCCGCCAGCAGGTTACGCGTCACCGCTGCGTCGGCGTCACATAAAGATCGCCGCCCTTGAGTTGATTGAGAATCAACTTCACGGTGCGGTCCACGCCGCCTTCGTTGGCGCGGATGACGGCGCGGGCGTTGCGTCCGAGTTCGGCGCGGCGCGGCTCGTCGGCGAGCAGTTCGCTGAGGGCTTTTTCCAATCCGCCCGCATCCGCCACCTGCACGGCGCCGTTGTGCTTCACCAGGCTGCGGGAGATTTCCACAAAGTTCTGCATGTGCGGGCCGAACACCATCGCCTTGCCCAGTGCGCCCGGCTCGAGCGGATTCTGCCCGCCGCACGCCGTGAGGCTTTTGCCGACGAAAATCACAGTGGCGGCTTCGTAAAAATATCTCAGTTCACCGGTCGTATTGACGAGAAGACACTCGACGTCCCCGGGCGCGAAGGTCTTGGGGCGGCCGTTGAGTTCGGTGCGGCAGACGAACTTCAGGCCGCGCTCGCCGAGTTCCTTGCCCACCTGCCGGGCGCGTTCGAAATGGCGCGGGACGAGCACCAGAAATAAATCCGGGAAACGGGTGCGCAGGCGGAGAAACTGTTCGGCGAGGAGTGCCTCTTCGCCCGCGTGCGTGCTGCCGGCCACAATGATACGGGCGGTGGCGGGCACGGCGAGCTGGCGGAGCAGGGCAGGGACATCCAGCGGCGAGCGGTCCTCGATCCGAGCGGCGTCGAATTTGAGGTTGCCGAGGACTTGGATGGCCTCCGGGCGGCAACCGAGCGCGCGGAGGCGGGCGGCGTCCGCCTCGTTCTGCACGCCCACGCCGGCGAAGGAGGCGAAGAGCGGGCGGAACAGGAAGCCGAAGCGCTGGTAGCCACGAAAGGATTTATCCGAGATGCGGGCATTGATGAGAAAGACGGGGATGCGCAGGGTTTGGGCGCGCCAGAGGAAGTTGGGCCAGATCTCGGCTTCGGCGAGGATGATGGCTTCCGGGTGGATGAGGTTCAGGGCGCGGTTGACGCAGCGGGATTGGTCCACAGGGTAGTAGATTTTACCGATGCGCGCGGGGAGTTTTTTCAGCAACTCGCCCATGCCAGTGGTCGTCGTGGTGGAGACGATCATCTTGACGTTGGGCAGGCGGGGTTCGAGCGCGCGGATGAGCTGGGTGACGAGGTTCACCTCGCCCA
>JAFMIX010000334.1 GCA_017853785.1 Verrucomicrobiales bacterium | reverse complement strand
TGAGCGGCTCCATGCTGGGGAACGCGGTGTGGCTGGGCACGATGATCTCGTCGCCCGGCCGGATGCCTTGGAGTTTGTGGAGCAGATAGACGATCATCGTCCACGAGCTGCCCAGCACGCACGTGGCCGTGCCGGTGTGGGCGGCGAGTTCGGCTTCGAACGCTTGCGATTCCTTGCCGAGGATGTATTGGCCGGAGCGGATGGCGCGCAACGCGGCTTCCTCGACCTCATTGTTGATGAAACATTTCGACAACGGTATTTTGCTCATAATTTTTTTATTTAACCACGGATGGACACGGATTAACACGGATGGGGCAAAACGCAGAGGCGCAGAGAACGCGGAGAAACGCCGAGTAAAAAACCTGTGTGCTCTTTTGCGACCCCTGTGCCTCTGCGTTTAGTTTTTTATCCGTGTGCATCTGTGTTAATCCGTGGTTGAAATTTTTTACAGTGTGACGGCCTTGCCGGTCTTCACGGATTCCAACGCGGCGTTCAGCACGCGCACGGCGTCGTAGCCGGACTGCGCATCGGCGCGGGGCGTCGCGCGGGTCTTGATGGACCCGATGAACGCGCGCAACTCCGCCAGCAACGGCTCTTCCGGCGGGCACTCGATCTGCGTCACCGCGCCTTCAGTGGCCTTGAAATCATTGCCGCCGGCGGGGGTGTGGGTGTTGGCGTAGGTCTTGATCTTGTATTGCGAGCTGTTGTAGTCGCACACGGCGCTCAACTTGTCGCCGCAGACGATGACCTCGCGGAATTTGCCGGGAATGAAATAATCGCTCTCCACCGTCGCCCAGGTCTTGCCGTGCTGGGTCTCGTATTCGAGCGAAACGAGCGCGACGTCGTCCATGCCGCGGCCGAAGAAATCGTGGTGGATGGCGGTGACGCTCTTGGGCAGTGCGCCGAGCAGGTAATTGAACAGGTCCACGAAATGGATGCCGGCGGCGAACATCACGCCGCTGTCGTTGCGCGGGCGCTTGAAGCCGCCGAAGTGGCCGCGGATCAGGTTCACCTTGCCGAAATCGCCGTTGGCGATGGCGTCGCGCAGCCAGCGCGTGGCGGGGTCGAAGCGCAGGATGTGGCCGACTTGGAGGATGCGACCCTTGCGGGCAGCCACCTCAACCAAGCCTTTTGATTCTTCGTTGCTCAGCGTGAGCGGTTTCTCGACGAATACGTCCTTGCCGGCTTCCAGAAACTCCTTGCACAGCGGGAAGTGCGTCTGCGCCGGCGTCACGACGACCACGCCGTCAATCTGGCTGATGAACTCCTTGTAGTTGGTGGTCAGGTTTCCGCGGGAATGCCGAGTTTGCGGGCGGGCTCAAGCTGCTTCTCGCCGATTTCGGCGACATAGAGTTCGATGGGGAGGTTGTTGAGGTCGCGGAGATGGTTGACGCCCCAGCGGCCCAGTCCCAGCAAAAGAATCTTGGTCATCAAAACGAATCCCGCGCGGCGCGATTGTGCGGGTCCGGAGCGAGCTGACGCGGGCGCCGCCGAAGCGCCGCCGGCTTTTGCCAAGCGGGCGCGAGTGTTTTACGAATTTGCCCGGCGCGGCAAGTGAAAACACGGCCGGCGCAGCTTGCCCGACGAACAATGCCGGCTTATTCGGCGCGGGTTTCTGCCGGCGCTCAAAACCTGAAGGTGACGTTCAGCCCGCCGCCGACATCAAACTTTTCGTAGTCCTCCGCAAACGAGCTGCCGCAAACCGAGCGGGTTTCCCACGCAGCGAAGAAGCGGACGCCGAGCCCCTTATTGATCGGGCAATAAACCCCAAGCCCGAGCGTGTGCAGGTAATCGTCGCGGTCAGGCCGGCTGGTGAAGTGCGTGAACTTGAAGCGGTAATACGGTTGCAGCAGCGCTTGCCGGCAGAGCTGAAAATTCAGCAATGCCGTCAGCGCGTGGTCGGTGCGGTCTTGGTTGATGCGGTCGGCGAGCAGATAATATCCGCTCGGATCGGTCCAGCGATAATCGCCATCGTAGCTGATGGTGAGGGAGGATTTGGGGCACAGTGGGAGGGTGTAGTCCGTGTGCCAACGCAGGACGTATTCGCGGTAAAACTCATCGCCGGATTCCGTGCCGTTCAGCCGGGTGTGATCAAATCCGATTCCGTGCGTCCAGCGACCGTGTTGCCAGACCGCGTCGGCAAACGCGGTGCCGGCATTGAAGTCAAACGTGTCCAGCTTCACATCCGCGCCGTCCACTTTGCCGCCCAGCAGGCCGAAGCTATACCATTGATGCCGGTAGCCCGCGCCGGTGGTGAGTTCGCCGCCGCCGAGCGTCACGCGGGGCGGGGTAATGACCGCTTCAACCGTGCTCAGGAGGACGTCCGCCTCCTGCTGGAAATCATCCAGCAGAAACAGGTTGTCAGTGCGGTAATAGGTCACGTCGCCGGCGGCTTGCAACCAGTTGTGCCGGGCGGGATAGCGGATGACGGTCTGCGGCCCGACGTCGCTCTGTTCCCCTTCGTAAGATTCAACGGCGGTCTCGCCGGGTTGCAGGTTGGTGGCGGCGGAGCGCTCCAAGGCCCGGCGTTGTTGGGAGTTATCCACTTGGCCAATGGCGTCGGTCACCTGCGCGGACAGGGATGAGCCGAGGGCCAGACCGGCGGCGAGGAGCAAAAGG
>JAFMIX010000333.1 GCA_017853785.1 Verrucomicrobiales bacterium | reverse complement strand
TCTCGCCGGGAAAAATCTCGCGGAGCTGAAAGGCAATGACCTGCGCGAGGCGCGGGCGGACTTCCAGATGATTTTCCAAGACCCTTACGCCACTCTCAACCCGCGCATGACGGTCTTCGACACGCTGGCGGAAGCCATTGGCGCGCACAAAAAGATTCCCGCCGGCGAAATGCCCGGGCGCGTCAGTGCGCTCATGGAGAAGGTCGGGCTCTCGCCGCGCTTCGTGAAGAAATATCCGCACGAATTTTCCGGCGGCCAGCGGCAGCGCATCGCCATCGCGCGTGCGCTGGCAGTCGAGCCGAAGCTCATCATCGCGGACGAACCGGTGAGCGCGCTGGACGTTTCCATCCAGGCGCAGATCATCAACCTGCTCGCCAAACTTTCGCGCGAGATGGGTTTGACGTTGATCTTCATTTCGCACGATCTGTCGGTGGTGCGGCACATCTCCGACCGCATCGCGGTGATGTACCTCGGCAAGATCGTGGAGCTGGGCGCGGCGACGGAAGTTTTCGAGCAACCGCTTCATCCCTATACGCGGGCGCTGGTGAGCGCCGTGCCGATACCCGACCCGGTGCGCGAGGCCAAGCGGCAACGCATCATGCTCGCGGGCGACCCACCTTCGCCGTTGAACCCGCCGGGCGGGTGTGCGTTTCATCCGCGCTGCGGCTTCGCAGTGGCGGCGTGCCGGGAAAAGATTCCGGCGTTAGAAATAGTTGCCGCCGGGCGCGAAGTCGCGTGCCTGCGCGTGCCGGAAATTTGAATTGAAGCGCCGGAGACCGGTGCTCCTACCGGTTCAGCTGCACCACCACCGGCGCGCTGGCGCGGCTGAGGCGGTCAATGGCCGTTACGGCGATAACCTCGGGGCGGCTGGTAAGTTCGCAGCTCGTGCGGCCGGCAGGCAGGATGTCCGTGAGCCAGACGCCATTCACGCGGCGTTGCAATACCCACGCGCGGACTTCGGCGTTGTCGTTCCTGGCCCAATAGAGTTTCACGGAATTATTTCCCAGCTTGGAGGCGAACGACGGTTGCGCGGGCGCGGGCGTGGTGGCGAGCCACGGCGTGGCCGGAATGAGCGCGGGCGCGGGATAGACTTCGCGGGCGAGTTTTTCGGCGAGCGGGCCCTGGCCGGGCATAAGGTTGCGCATCCCCCAGAGAATTTGGCCGGGCGGATTGAGTTGCCGCGTGTAGCGGATTTGCGCGGCGATTTCTTCGGGCTGCCATTTCGCGTTGCTGACTTTGCTGGCGTCGAGGCCGGGCCATAGATGACGGCGCTGCAGATTCTGGCTGTGCCACCACTGGAGCAGGACGGGAAAACTTTGGTCGGGCGTGGCGATGTTCCAATAGAGTTGCGGCGCGAAGTAATCGGCCCATCCGTTTTGCATCCATTTGCGGGCGTCGGCGTAGAGTTCGGCGTAGGCGTCCTTGCCCCTGATCTGCGCGGGCTGGCCGGGCCGCCAGATGCCGAAGGGGCTGATGCCGAATTTCACCCACGGCTTGGCGGCGTGAACGGAAGCGTTCACGCGCTGCATGAAGGTGTTCACGTTCTCGCGCCGCCAGTCATCGCGGGAAAGGCCGGAGCGGACGCCAAATTTCTTCCAGCTTGCGGCGTCGGGGAAATCCACTTCGCGTCCGGCGGCATCCTTCTCGCGGTAGGGATAGAAATAATCGTCGAAGTGAACGGCATCAATGTCGTAGCGCTTCACGACATCCATGACGACGCGGAGGGAATGGTTCTGCACGTCGCGTTCGCCGGGATCGAGCCAGAGGTATCTGCCGTAGCTGCGGACGAGGTCGGGGCGGGTGCGGCTGATGTGGTTGGCAGCGACGGGCGATTTGCTGTCGGCGTGGCGGGCGCGGTAGGGATTGAACCAGGCGTGGAGTTCAAGCCCCCGCTTGTGGGCTTCCTCGATGGCGACGGCGAGGGGATCGAAGAAGGGTTGCGGGGCGCGGCCTTGCACGCCGGTGAGATGTTCACACCACGGCTCGATGCTGGAGGCATAGAGCGCGTCGCAGGACGGGCGAACTTGGAAGATGACGGCGTTGAGCTTGAGCTGCGCGGCGCGGTCGATCATGGCGACGAGCGCGGCGCGTTGTTCGGCGGAGGATTTGCCGGTGTTGCCGTTGAGCCAGGAATTTTCGCCGACGCTGGAAATCCACGCGGCGCGGAACTCGCGCGCGACGGCGGGCGGAGCGATGTTGACCGGCACGTAGCTTTGCACACCGGCGGGAGCAATCGGCCTGGTCGGCGGCGGCGTTGGTGGACGCACGGGAGCCGAAGTCGGGGTCGTATCACAGCCCGCGAGGGCGGCGATGACCCAAGCGAGGGCGATGAGCCGCACGGTTCGGGTGAAAATCGGCAAAGCAGTGTGCATTTAGGGGAGGTGAATAGTCGGTTGGCGGGCAAAGCGAAAGACGAAAGCGTGCGGATCGCAATTTATGGCCAAAAAGTTGTTGAATATTCCAGCCGCCGCGCGATAACTAAAACGTCAGTTTTGTTGTTTTTTCGGCAGTTTTGAGCTAAAACCACTCTTGGTCCCTCACCAATTAGTTGTGCCCTGTTAATAAGTTCAGCCCTGTATATAGTGGTTTCCGCTTTACAGGCCCAATTTGTAGGGTTTTCAT
>JAFMIX010000332.1 GCA_017853785.1 Verrucomicrobiales bacterium | reverse complement strand
AAGCACATCGCGGACTGGAATAGGGCCCTTCGCGCCGCCATCCGCCAGGCTGTGCCCGGCATCAAGATCGTCTTCTTTTGGGGTGATGCCATCTGGGAGGCACGCCGCACGGAGGCCATCCACAGAAAACTGCCGCACCTCGATGGCGTGTTCATCTCGACCGGGGGTGACTGGTTGCTTCCTTTCGCTGGGGTCGGCCGGGTGGTCGCCTACATCCCTAATCCAGTGGAAATGACCATTGATCGCGGCCGTGCTTTTGAGGCATCCCAGACGGACCATGACCTGATCTTCTTCGGTGGCGACGATCCGGAGCGGAATGTTTTGCTGGAAAGGATCAGGGCTGGGCTGCCCGGCCTGCGGATAGGGTTCTTCGGCTGCCTCGGCGCACCTAAGGTGTTCGGGATTCAGAAGGAGAAAATTACAGCTCGCAGCAAGATGGCCCTCAACCTGACGCGCCGGAACGACGTGCTGCTCTGCTCCTCAAACAGGCTGGCCGATACCACGGCCAGTGGCGTGCTAACTTTCTGCGATCAAGCTTCCGGACTGCAAACCCTCTACCGGGAAAACGAGGTGGTTTACTATCGTGACCTTGATGATTTGATCCGGAAGGTGCGGCACTACCACGAGCACGAAGACGAGCGCATCACCATCGCACGCGCCGGCTGGAAGCGTGCGCACGAGGCGTTGTCCGCCCAACTGATCACCCGCTTCATGATTGATGCAACACTGCGAAATGGCGGTTACTCTCAGATTCCATGGCCCCGGTTTATTCTGGAGGACGGAAAAAAAATCGCCTGGGACGAAATCCCACTGCGACCAGATAAGACGGCTCAGGACTAATCCGGTTTGCCTAGGGCAAACGCGGCCAGTTGAGCGGACATTCCCGGAATGTGATCCACATGCAGGGCATCTGCTCCGAAACGTTCGACCAACGATGCAATGACGGACTTTATCGCATCCGCATCCATGCCCATTCCTTGAAGATGCCGCACATCGGCCGGCTTCACCCACCAGTCTGCGGGAACATCGCCGGTGATCACACGGGTGAATCGTTCCGCAAAGGCCACCTCGGACCATTGCTTCAGGAGAAACTCTTTTGTGCGGGCACCGACCTCCCTGCGGTATGAAGCATCAAGAGCCAGGCGGCGCAAACAGTTTTCCAGTTCGTCGGGATGGCAGGCTGCCGTGGGCGGCATTTCCTCGGATCGCAGGAAATCAGGAAAGAGTTTCCACCCGTAGCCGCCGACCACGGCGGCTTTCCCGAAGGCCGATGCCTCCGCCGCGAAACCCGCCAGCGGGGAATCGGAGTAAAGCTGGTCCACCACGAAATCCGCCTGCGCGATCTCGTGCAGCACCTGGGCGTGGGGCACACCGGTAATCATCCGCAATTCCAGCGGAACGCCCTCGCGGATGAGATTCTCCACGGCGGACTGGATGCGGGCGCTGCCTTTGATCTCCGGACGCGATGGACAATGCAGCACGCGCACCCTGCCCGGCACGCGCGGCGGCGTGCTATCGGTTTTACGGGGCTTCGCCAGCAGTGCGTCCACGTCCAACGGCACGCCCAGCTTGAACCAGTTGACGAACGGGCGCTCGTGAAAATGACCGCACAACGGATTCTCGATGACCACCGAAGCGTGACGGGAAATTCCGCGGATGCGTCGCGCCTGCCGCCGGGTGCGGCTGGCCAGCCGCTTCAATTCCTTGGGATCAACTCCTCCGTTCTTGATCACCCGCCGGGCGTAGCCGGAGAGATAGCGCGGGCGCGAAGCCGTGCCGACGAACACATGGATCACGCGTTTGCCGAGCCGACGAAACAGCGCGTATTCCAATCCACCGCCAAAGAATCCCTTGCCGCCCACCATCACCACCGTGTCGGCCCAGAGGCAGGTACGCACCCACGCGGCCGTCTTGATGGCAAGCGAGAGCAGGCTGCCTGCGAGCCACAAGATCCCGCCCCGCGCCTTCCAGCGTGACGCCACCCCCACGGCAGACCCGAACAACCGGCGGAGATTTGCCGACTCCTGCACGTGCGGATTGAAGGCATGGTCGTTGGCGTTGAAGAAGAGAACTTGCGCGCCGCCAGCCGCCAGTGCCAGCGCCATCCGGGAAGTGACGCCAGCAATTTCATTGGGACCCACGAGAATGCGGCGGCCCGAGAGTTGGGAAGGAATCGGGGCGCTCATTTGCTGCCAGTTCACCGGGCAACCAGCCCGAACTACGCCTTATAATACTTCGTCGGCCGCTTGGTCACACAGTTACGCGTGTCCACCACCGGATTAGGGAACTTTGAAAAATCAAAGCTCCGGTATTCGTCGTGTCCGGTCGAAATCACGATCAGATCGTAATCGGGCGTGATGGCGGCGGATTTGCGGCCGGTGTATTCGGCGTGTTCGCGGGTCGGCGGGATGACCGGCACGAAGGGATCGTGGTAATCCACCTTGGCGCCGAACGCCTCGAACTTGTGCATCAACTTGAAGCTGGGCGATTCCCGCACGTCGTCCACGTTCGCCTTGTAGGCGAGGCCGAGGATGAGGACGCGCGAGCCTTTGATGGACTTGCCCTCATCGTTCAACGCCTCGAACGCGACCTTCACCACGTAGTCCGGCATGGCGGTGTTGATC
>JAFMIX010000048.1 GCA_017853785.1 Verrucomicrobiales bacterium | reverse complement strand
AGGCGAGGCCACGCTTGACGAGATTGTTGTAGTCACCGGGCGCGTTGGAGGTCCAGGCGTAGGCGTTGTTCGAGTTGTAGTAGCCGCCATTGATGCCGAGGATGCCGGAAGGGCCGTAAAGATGGTTCGTGGCGGTGACGATTGAAAGCGCGGGCAGGGTGCGGAAACCCTCGGGGAGATTGAAGAAGTAGGTGTGCGTGCTGGTTTTTGAGGGGAGATAATTCGTCTTGAAGGCCGCGACCCGGAACAGCGTGGTGTTGGAGATTTGCAATGCGTCGGGTAGGGGAGTGCTGGCGGTCGTTGGTTCGGCGCCGTTGGTGGTGTAGCGCAACGTCGCGCCGGGCGTGGGGCAGGACGCCGTGAGCGCGAACGGCGTCGTGAAGTGGCCGCGCCTGACGTTGACGTGGATGGGTTCAACGACGCCGACGATGGTGCTGAATCCATTCGCGGTGCCTGGCGTCGGCGCGGCGAAGTAACGCAGGTCGCCGTAAAGATCGCGACCGTAGGAGATGTCATTGCGCTGCTCGGGGAAGGGGGTGAAACCGCTGACGAGTTTGCGCGGCGAGTCTGCCGTGTAGAGGCCCAAAGATTCGCCGCCACCGGCCAACTTGAAATTGGTGTGCAATTCGCCCGCGACCGGCTTGCGGTCTTTGCCCGAGGCAAAGACGAGGAGAAACTCGCCGGGGTTCAGCGTCCGCGCCGGGAACGACCAGAGTCCCGGAATCTCCGGGTCGTCGCTCAAAGACCAGTTCGCCAGATTTGCGGGCTGCGTGCCGCGGTTGAAGATTTCAATCCATCCCTGCGGTTCGCCGTCGGCGTCGGTGAGGCCCGTGGCGGTGAGATTGTCGCAGAGGATTTCATTGATTACCAAGTCCGGGGTCGGGAGGCTCGGGTTCAGTGTGTAATTCCAAGCGCCGCCCGCAAAGGCATTTGACCCGGCGGCGGTATCGCGGATGCCGGTCGCCGGCGCCCAAGCGACGGATACCAGACCGGTGGCGGGTGGCGGAAATTGGAAGATGTAGGGCTGGCCGGGTAGTTTGCTGAGGTTGGTGGCGGGTTGGCCGTTGATCAGCAAATCGGCGGCCTCCACGCCCAACACGGTTTCGCTGAACGTCACTTCAATTTGTGCGAGCGCGGCAATGGTCGCTCCACCGGCGGGAAATAGTTTCGTGATGACGGGCGGGATGGTGTCCGCGTAGGTGTATTGCCAGGATGCGCCGGGGGCGGTCTCGTCGAACACATTTGCCGGGCTGCCGTAATCGGTGATGCCGTGGGCGGCGTCCCAGGTCAGATTCACCGTGCCTTCCGCCGGGCGGGAAAATGTGAAGGTGTAACTCGCGCCACTGCCGGTCATGGTTTCAGCCGGGCCGCCGTTCACGCGCAGATCCGAAGCGCCGACGCCGAGGACGGGCTCGGAGAAGGTCACGGTGACGGAAGTGAGGTTGGAAACCGTGGTGGCTGGAGCGGGGCTGATATTCTGCACCACCGGCGGGGTCGTGTCGGAAATGAGCCGGACGTCATCGATGTAGAAAGTCACCGCCGGACCGGCGGCGTTGTTCTTGATGTTGAGTTGGGTCAGACTTGGGACGCGTTCAATGCCGAGGCTGGCGAGCGGGAGGGTGATTTGCTGCCAGGTTCCGGCGGGGAGCGCCGCGAGGTTCACGCCGGGTAGCGCCGTGTAATTGGTGGTGATGTTGGCGTAAACTTGCAACAGCTGCCCGCCGTTCGTGCCGCCATGGACCCAGAATGAAACGGCAGTGTAAGGACTGGTGTTCAGCGGGTTGTGGCCAAACGCGCCCGCTTCGTAGGGATTGGCGGTTACACTGATGGAGTTGCTGCCGGAGTGGACCGGCGTGGTGTTGGCAAAATTGTTCGCCGCAAAACTAAAGTTGGCCCAGCCATTTTGGAGCGAGTCGGCATAGATCACCTGATCGGCCCGGGTGGAAATGGAGATTGCAACGGCGGATAGGAAGGCGAGGGCTAGGGCACGGTTTGTCTGGGCCCGACTTGGAATGGAAAAAGACATCGGTAACGTGATTTGGTTAGCACAGGTTTGACGGGAACGGAATGTGAAAGAGGGTTTTACGGCCTCGGTTTCGTTTGTTTCGATGAATCATTTCTCCGTACTAAGCAGCCGTGATGCCACGGCGTGGGGCTGGTCGGCTATTCTGCGCAGCAAAAAATCGTGCCAAAATAGCACAGCAGTAGGCTTTGGGGCGCTGAACGAAAAAACGCGACCCGGCATGGTGTCGCGTTTTTCTGCAGAAAACGTGTTCCGGCTTACTTGTCAATGATGCGCAAGGTCTGCGGCTTGGTAATCTGGCTGTCGTTCAGTGGCGTTGGGATGGCGTTGTATTGCCATTCCAGTTTGTAGCGATAATGAACGATGCTGGTGTCGGCAGGCACTTGAAGCAGGGTTTCCCAGCGATTGGACATCAGCGGCATCGGGCGCATCGGGTAAAAATTGTTGCTCACGACAACGTAGGGTTTGATGCTGTTCCAGCGGAGACTTTGTTGCCGGGTTTCGAACGCGACAGCCACCGGATATAAGCCGTCGGCGCGGCGGGTCTGGTATTCCGGGGCGAGATTGGTGAGCGTGCCCGTGCAGCCGGTCAACCCCGCCAGCACCGTCGCGGTCAGTAACAGATGAAAAATACGCATATTGGCTGCAGCGTTGCAAAGCCTTGCGGGATTGTAAAGTTGGATTCCGCAAAAACCGGGTTGCCACCGCTGCCACCACAGGAATATTCTTTGCGTCCAAGCCATGGTTGGGGTGAGCGCTCCAAGCTATGCCAAGTCATGAATCTTGATCCAACCCTCGAAACGCACCGCCGTCAAACCAACCGATTTGCCGATTCGCCCGCATGCATGTGCCACACTGGCAAAAACGTTTCCAGCGTCTGCGGCGGATGGAGGCTCAGTCGCCGGCTCCAGCCGCTGCTATTGGCTGCCATCGGGTGCGTGCTGTTTTCTGGCGTTCCAGCAACGATTCGGGCCGCAGGCGGGGAAAAGCTTTTTGCAAAAAATTGCACCATCTGCCACGGCAACGACGGAAAGGCCCAAAGCAACTACGCTAAAAAAATCGGCGTCAAAGATCTGGCTGCCAGCAAGGCGACCGATGGCGAAATTGAAAAACAGGTCGCGGAAGGCAAAACAGATGCCGAAGGCAAAGTGAAAATGCCGCCATTCAAAGACCGACTGACCGCCGAAGAAATCAAATCGCTGATTCCGGTGGTCAAGGCGTTCCGGAAGTGAACTCTCGGTATGACTGTCCCCTTTTTATGCTCGCTGTCAGAGCTGGCGGGGGAATCAAATTCCCCAAAAACAGGACTTGCAAAGCGGGAGGTCGCTGACTAGGCTTTGCGCTCTTTTGGAAAGAAGAACGCCGATAGGCGGAACAGTCAAAGTCAGAAGCAGAACTAGATTTTATGTCAGTCAAAATTCGCATGAAACGCGTCGGCACGAAAAACACGCCGGCGTTCCGTATTGTCGTGGCCGATGGCCGCAGTCCCCGCGATGGCAAGTTCATCGAGGAGATCGGCACTTACCAGCCGCTCAAGAAGGAAAACAACTACACGTTGAACCTGGAGCGCGCCAACTATTGGTTGAGCAAAGGCGCGCAGCCCAGTGACACCGTGGCCAGCTTCATCAAGAAGGCCGGCAAAGCTGCGGCGACTGTTGCCGCCTGATTTTTCCGGTCCATGCAAGCATTCGTGGAATATGTGGTCAAGGGCCTCGTGGAAAAACCCGAAGCCGTGATCGTCACGCCCGTGGATCGCAAAGGCATGACCGTTTATGAACTGCGGCTCGATCCGCAGGATGTGGGGCGCATCATCGGTCGTCAGGGGATGACCATCAATGCCATCCGTTCGTTGCTGCTGGCTGGTAGTGCAAAGAAGGGGCTGCGTTGCTCGTTGGAGATTGTGGAAGACCAGCCCGCTGCGTGAGTCTTGGCGGGAGGAGGTTCCCGGCATGAAAATAGACGTTCTCACGCTGTTCCCCGCGATGTTCACGGGGCCGCTCGATGAGAGCATCGTCAAACGGGCGCGGACCAAGGGTCTGCTGGATTTGACGATAGTGAATTTACGGGATTACACCCATGACCGTCATAAGACGGTGGACGACCGGCCTTTTGGCGGCGGCCCAGGCATGGTGCTGAAACCCGAACCGATCTTTGAAGCAGTGGAAAAGTTGGCGACCGACGGCACGCGGGTGCTGTTGATGTCGCCCAGTGGTCGCAAGTTCGACCAGGCACTCGCCCGCGAGTTAGCGCAGGAAAAACACCTGTTGCTGATTTCTGGCAGTTACGAGGGCGTGGACGAACGGGTCATCGAAATGCTCGTGGACGACGAAGTCTCCATCGGCGATTTCGTGCTGACCAACGGCGCATTGCCCGCGATGTTGATTGTGGACGCGGTGACGCGGCTGCTGCCCGGCGCATTGGGCGATGACGCGAGTTCGGCGGACGAATCCTTCAGCCACGGGCTGCTGGAATATCCGCATTACACGCGGCCGGCGGAGTTCCGGGGGAGGAAAGTTCCGGAAATCCTGCTGAACGGTCACCACGCCGAGATAGAAAAGTGGCGGAAAGAACAGGCCAAGGTGCGGACGAGAACGCGCCGGCCGGATTTGTTGAAATAAAAAACGAAAAATTTATGAACCAGGCATTACTTGATAAAATTGAAAAGGAACAGTATCGCAAGGACGATGCGAAGTTTAACGTCGGCGATTCCGTGAAAGTGCACACCAAAGTCGTGGAAGGCGACAAGGAGCGCATTCAGATTTTCTCCGGCGTCGTCATCGGCAAGCGTGGTCACGGGCTCAACGAGTCCTTCACCGTCCGCCGCATCAGCTACGGCGAAGGCGTGGAACGCGTGTTCCCCAAGCATTCGCCGCGCGTGGATAAGATCGAGGTCGAGCGCGAAGGCGATGTTCGCCGCGCCAAACTCACCTACCTCCGCAAACGGCTCGGCAAAGGCGCAACGCTGGTCAAGGAAAAGGAAAGCCGCGCCATCGAAGCCGCGAAGAAATAATTTTCTCCCGAGAAAATTTCTCCAGAGCGAGGCTGCCGCCTCGCTCTTTTGGTTTGGAGCCTGCCGGCGGGCAACAATATCATTGCGCGAGGCAGGCCAATTGTGGCTTTATTTCCGGACGCAGCAGCACCGTGTATGGAATGTCGCCGGTTGCAGATACTATATTCAGGCCGCGTCCAGGGCGTCGGTTTCCGTTATGCCGCCAAGATGACCGCGCGGGGGTTTGATTTGACGGGCACGGTGCGGAATCTGGCCGACGGACGGGTGGAACTGATCGCCGAGGGCGAGGGCGCGGATTTGGAAGCCTTTCAGGAGGCCATCCGCGAATCGGGCGTCGGGGCTTTGATCAAGCATGAAGCCGTGAGCTGGGCGGCCGCGCAGGGCGGCTTGCGCGGGTTTGAGATCATCGCGGACATTTGAACGGTTTTAATTTTAATGAAGTTTGCCATCATAGCTGACATCCACGCGAACTGGGAAGCCCTCCAGGTCGTGTTGGAAGACATTCAGAAGCAGAATTGCACCCACTATGCCTGCGTCGGCGACGTGGTCGGTTACAATGCCAATCCCAAGGAATGTCTCGATCTCGTCCGCGGCATGGGCATCCCCTGCGTCAAGGGCAACCACGACGAATACTGCTCCTCGGAGGACGCGCCGGAAGGCTTCAACCCTCACGCCGCCGAAGCCGTGAGCTGGACCCGGCAACAGCTCACCGAGGACGACCGTGCGTGGTTGCGTGACCTGAAATATACCCGCATGGTTGCGAGTTTCTCCATGGTCCATGCCACGCTCGATGGCCCGCCCCGCTGGGGTTATGTCTTTGACAAACTGGGCGCGGCGGCGAGCTTCCCCTACCAAACCACCCAGGTCTGTTTCTTCGGCCACACCCACGTGCCTGTGGCGTTCATCCGCGACAGCATGGTGCGTGGTGGAACGTATTCCAAGTTCAAGGTCGAGCCAGGCAAAAAATATTTTGTCAACGTCGGTGCCGTCGGCCAGCCCCGGGATGGCAATCCCAAGGCCGGCTATGTGGTCTATGATCTAGATGCCGGCACGATTGAATTGCGCCGTCTCGACTACGACATCGCCACTGCCCAGAAGAAAATCCGCGCCGCCGGTCTGCCCGAACGCCTCGCCGAGCGGCTGGCCTACGGAAAATGATTTTCTCCCCGCCGCGCTGCACTGCGGGGGACTTGTCCGGGTTTAGGGAAACTGCCGCGCCGATGAAAATTCTCATCCTCAAACCCAGCTCGCTCGGCGACGTCATTCAAGCGTTGCCCGTTCTGCGCCTCCTGCGGCGGGCGTATCCCAAGGCTCAAATTCATTGGTGGATTGATTCCCGCCTCGCGCCTTTGCTCGCTGGTGATCCGGACCTCGATCGGGTCATCCCGTGGGAACGCCGGGGCTGGGATTCAATCCGTCGCTGGCGGCTGTTGTGGACGGAAGTCCGCTGGCTGCGCGACCAGCAATTCGACCTCGTGATCGACCTCCAAGGTCTGGTCCGCAGCGGCACTTTTGCGTGGCTCGCTCGGGGCAAACTCCTCGTCGGCCTTGATGAAGCCCGCGAAGGCGCGCGCGGTTATTACGATATCATCGTGCCGCGTACCTCCTATCACACCCATGCTGTGGATTGGTATCTGAGCGTGCTGCCTAGGATCGGGATTCCCGTTCATTCCGATTACACCTGGCTGCCGGAACGCCCCGCCGTCGCCGCTGCCATCCGCGCCCGCTGGCCGGATTCCGAACGTCGCTGGCTCGTCCTCCAACCCGGCGCCCGCTGGCTGAACAAACGCTGGCCCGTTGAATCCTTCGCCGAACTCATGCGGCAAGTCGCCCCCCGCTTACCCGAAATCCAGTTCGCCATCCTCGGTGGCGGCGAAGACCGTGCCCTAGGCGAGCAGCTTGCCGCTGCGCTCCCGGAGCGCAGCTTGAATCTCTGCGGGGAACTTTCCCTGCTTGAAATGGTGGAGTGGATCCGCCGGAGCGAGCTGATGGTGACGAACGACACCGGCCCCATGCACGTTGCCGCTGCGCTGGGCCAGCCCGTCGTCGCGATGCTCGGCCCGACCGAGCCGAGCCGTACCGGCCCCTACGGGCAGGTCGCGCACGTTTTGCACCGGCGCTTGCCGTGTTCGCCCTGCTTCAAAGCCACTTGCGCCAACCCCGATCAAATGGCCTGCCTGCGGCAAATCCCGCCCGCCGCCGTCGCGGCGGAAGTGATCCGGCGCTGGCCGGCGCGTTGATTTTGGAGACTTGCCCCGCTGCCAAAGCAGGTTAAATTGCGCCCATGAAATTTCTCCGGTTGACCTGCGGTCTGCTGCTGCTCGCGCTCGGCGCCGCCCACGCCCAGATCAAAGTGGAAGTGACTTTGGCGCAAAGCCAGTTTCTCGCCAACGAAACCCTCATGGCGGCGGTGCGTGTCTCAAACCTCTCCGGCAAAAGCCTCACGCTTGGCGCGGAGCTGGACTGGTTGAAGATTTCCGTCGAGTCCCGCGACGGCGGCATTGTTTCCAAATTGGGCGAGTTGCCGGTGCAGGGCGAATTCACGCTGGCCTCCTCGAAGGCGGGCATCAAGCGGCTGGACCTTGCGCCGTATTTCAGTCTGGTGCAGCCGGGCCGCTACACCGTCCGCGCCACGGTGCGAGTGCCGGGTTGGGAGCAGGAATTCACCAGCGCGCCGGCTTCGTTTGACATCATCCAAGGCGCGAAGTTGTGGGAGCAGGAATTCGGCGTGCCCGCCACGAACCCCAGCGCGCTGCCGCCCGAGATGCGCAAGTATGTCCTCCAACAGGCGAATTACCTCAAGCAACTCCAGCTCTATGTGCGCGTGACCGATAGTGCGGGTAGCAAGACTTACAGCGTGCGCTCCGTGGGGCGGGTAGTCTCGTTCAGCCAGCCGGAGTCGCAGGTGGATGCCGCGAGCCGCTTGCACATCCTGTGGCAGAACGGCGCGCGGGCTTTCGCTTACCGCGTCGTCAATCCCGCCGGGGAAGTCACTGTGCAGCAAACCTACGACTACACCACCACGCGCCCAAAACTGCGGCTGGATGAATCCGGCAAAATCATCGTGACGGGCGGCGCCCGCCGGCTGACGCGGGAAGACTTGCCTGCGACGGCGGAAGCAGCCACGCCGAAACCGCAATCACTCAAATAAGTCTTTCGCCGTCTGGATGCGGGTCTGCATGGATTTCACGATCGGCATGGCGCGGCCGATTGCGTTCGATTCGGTCTGGCCGAAGAAGCTTTCCATCAGCAACTCCACCGCACCGAGCATCTCGCCATTGCGGTCGCGCAGCGGCATCACCAGCGTGACGTTCTCCTTGCCTTTGCTGTAGTAGATGGATTCGCGTTTGAAAACATTCTGATGCACTTCTTCACCGGGCTTGCCGAGGTCGGCTTCCACGGTGCTGCCGAGCACGACCATGGCGGCGCTGTCGCTGCCGGTTTTGGGCGCGACGATTTTCAGGCCGCGCAGGCGCGGGTAGGCGGCAATCATTTCGCCGATGACTTTCTGGGCGCGCGGATCCTTGGGCGTGTAGGTCACCTGCGTGTCGGCGAAATAGCTCACCGCATCCGACTTGGTCCATAGGCCGACCTTGCCGTTCATGAAGGAATTGTCCGTGAGCGGCGGGATGAGCGCCTTGCCGTTGAGCCAGCAGGTGATCTGGTTGCCCTGGCATTGCACCTTCAACTCGTGCCACTCGTTTTTGGTGATGGGCGTATCCGGGCCGATGGGCAGGCTGCGCTTGCCGTCCACGAATTTGTAGAAGCGCAGGTTGTTGCCCAGCGCGCTGGCGCGGAGGACGTAGTAATTTTTCTCGTCCTGGATGCGGAACGCCACGCCCGCCATCTGCTCCGCCGTGCCGCTGACAATCTTGAACTTGGTGGTGAGCGTGAAATCCCCGTAGCTCTCGCCGTCATACATGAGGAAGGGAAACCGTTCGTCCGTCGCGTCCTGCGAAAGCTGCGCGATGACGGGACGCTTGGTGTAGTTGGCGGCGTTGGGCGTGAGGGCTTGGAACTGTGAGGGCGCGCTGTCGAGCAGCACCTGCCAGTCGCCGGGCTTGCCTTCGCCGGTGACGAGGCTGCGGAAACCCGCGGGCGGCTGTCCGATGGGAGCGTCCTTCAGGTCAAATTTGCGTTCCGCCGCCAGCGCGGGCAAGGCGAGGGCGAGCGCGATCAGCCCGGAAAAAAATGTTCGCATGTGCCGCGAGTGTAGCAAATGAAAGCATAGCGACAAGCGTTTGTCCCCGCAGCCTCCCCTCACAACAGATTCGCCGCAATCTCCGCCAGCTCACTGCGCTCGCCCTTTTGCAATTCAATGTGCGCCGCGATGGGCACGGCTTTGAACTTGCTGACGATGTAGTTGAAGCCGTTGGATGACGAATCGATGTAGGGATTGTCGATCTGATACGGATCGCCGGTGAAGATGATCTTGGTGCCGGTGCCCACGCGGGTGACGATGGTTTTGGCTTCCAGCGGCGTGAGGTTCTGCGCCTCGTCGATGATCATGAACTGGTTCGCGATGCTGCGGCCGCGGATGTAGCTTAGCGCCTCCACCACGATGCTGCCGCTGCGCATCAGGTCGGCGCTGCGGCGGTGGTCGTGGCCCATGTTCAGGTCGCTCAACATCTCGAGCGCGTCATGGATGGGCTGCATCCATGGCGCGAGTTTTTCATCAAGCGAACCGGGCAGGAAGCCAAGCTCCTTGCCCATGGAAATGGTGGGGCGCGCGACGACGAGCCGGCGGAATTCGCGGTCGAGCACCGTGCGCTTCAAGCCGGCGGCCAGGGCAATCAAGGTCTTTCCGGTGCCGGCCTTGCCCATGAGTGTGACGAGCTTGATGCGGTCATCGAGGAGCGCGTCGAAGGCGAAGTGCTGCTCGCGGTTGCGCGGCTTGATGCCCCACACGCCCTCGCGGTTGTCGAGGATGGGGACGAGCTTGGTGCCGGTGGCATCCACCTTGGTGAGCGCGGTGCGCTTGGAATTCGTCTCCTCGGTGAGCGTGCAATACTCGTTGGGGTAATATTTTTTTCCGCCGTTGATCTCCAGTTCGCCATTGGTGCGGAACGCCGCCATTTTTTCCGCGCTCACGGCCAGGTCCATCGTGCCGGTGTAGAGGTCGCGGATGAACACGCGGTCGGTTTCGTAATCTTCCGCCGCGAGGCCGAGGGCGTCGGCTTTGATGCGCAGGTTGATGTCTTTGCTGACGAGAATGGTGGGGTTCTTCGGCTGGGTCTTCTGGACGCTGGCGGCGAGCGCGAGGATGCGGTTATCCACGGTGTTGCTGTTGAAGCCGGGGGCGCTCTCGCCGTTCTTGTGGAAGGCGATCTTCAACTTGCCGCCGTTGGGCAGCTTGACCCCTGCGCTCAGACTGCCGGGGCCGCGGAAGCTGTCCAGCATGCGCGAGACGGTGCGGGCGTTCTGGCCGAGTTCGCTTGATTCGCGTTTGAACCGGTCGATTTCCTCGATGACCTCGATGGGGATGAGGACGCTGTTGTCGGCGAAGTTGAGGAGGGAGTCGGGGTCGTGGAGGAGGACGTTGGTGTCCAGGATGTAGTTTTTCACGCGTGTGGTTTGAATTTGCGAGTCATCATCCGCTGGTGCCAGCGCCGGAGTTGTTTCTGCGCGGCAGGCAATTTGTAATGACCGGAGTAGAGAAAGTTTTCGAGGATGCCGAACAGGTCGAAGTCCACGAAGCGTGGTTGCGCGCCGAGCAGGAAGGGCTGATGCGCGAGCATCGCCTCGAACGGCAGCAGGCTGGTTTCCAGCTGGCGGAGCAATTCTTTTTGCTGCGCCCGCCACTGGTCGATGCAGCCGCGGCCGAACTTGCGCTCCTTGTGCCGGATGAACGGCAGTTGGTCGTCCGCCCGCACGAACTCCTTGAAGTATATGTCGTTCAATTTGAAGCCGATGCCCTCAAGCTCGTTTTCGATACAGCGCCAAAGTATGGATTGCATGCCCTCCAATTCCGCCGGGAAGAGGTCGAGCCGGAGTCTCCAGTCGAGATATTTGGCAATGTCCTGGGTGGCGTCGCCGGTCTCGAAGACCACATTGCGGCCGTCGCGGATGATGGGCACGGCGTAGTAGCGTTCCTTGGTGAGCTTCCAGATGAGCGAACGGTCACCGGTGCGGGGAAGGTTGGTGATGCGGAACGGCCGGCCGGAAAATTCCAAAATCCGCCGCTGCACAAGGCAAAACGGACTCCACGGAAACTGGATGAGTTCAATCATGGCAAAGCAACCGCCTTCGGATGCGCAAACTCTAGAACCCGGGTTTTCCGGTGACAAGTGGAAATCCGGTGTCACCATGATTTTTCCGGGCCAAGCAAGCCGGAGGCGCCGCCCTCACCCGAATGGAGGTTGCGTGTGAATGTTGGAGGACTTGTGGCGTGGGCGGCGGTGCGGCATCAGCCCACGTCCTCGCCCAGCTCCACGTTCCAGTAGGCGAGGTCGATGAAGTGCCTCCAGCTGTCGTGCTGGTGGGTGCTGAGACTGATCTGCACGAACGGCCGCCACTTGGGCCGCTTGGGCTTGCGCACCAAGTGCATGGCAGCTTCCTGCGGCGTGCGGTTTGCCTTGTGCGTGTTGCAACGGATGCACGAGCACACGATATTCTCCCAGGTCGTCGGTCCGCCGCGGTCGCGCGGGATGACGTGGTCGAGGTTGAGCTGTTCGCGCTCGAAAACTTTCCCGCA
>JAFMIX010000331.1 GCA_017853785.1 Verrucomicrobiales bacterium | reverse complement strand
GGAAGACCAAACGAACCATCATCGGACCGGGAAGTGGGGCAGTTGCCGAAATCTCCCGAGGAGGGATCCCCCGAGGCACACCGGGAGGAACTGGCGGAGAGGGAGGGATTCGAACCCCCGGTAGGGATTAGCTACGCACGCTTTCCAGGCGTGTGCCTTAAACCACTCAGCCATCTCTCCATGCGCGCGGCAAATGTGGCGGGGCAGGACAGATTGTGCAATCATTTTTCCGCGTGGCAGACGCCGGTCGATAGGGCAATGCCGCCAATTCCGGAGCTGCTAGCGAGCTTTTTGAAGTTGCAGTCCGCCTCAAACTTACCCAAACTGAGGGTCAAATAACGTATGAGTTCCATTCTGGCCCGCTTCAGTTTTGACCCGTCAAAAATCGATGCCAAAATCATTGCCATCCTGGTTTTTATCTGGGTGGTCGTACTGGCTTGCGGCATCGGCAGCGTGGTGTCTCGCGGATCGGATTTCAACCGCAAGCAGCGCCTTGGCTGGATCCTGCTGCTGGTCGGGGTGCCGGTGCTGGGGTTGTTGATTTATCTGCCGTTTTCTCTTAAGCGCGAGGGGTTCACCATGATGCGGCAGACCAAGAGCAACAAGAAGCCGGCGGCCCGGCTGGATTCCAAGACCTCTTAGGCGCTGCCCATGAATTTACGACGGCTATTTTTCTCCGCTGCGCTCCTGATGGGTTTGGGCTTCGCTTTGACTGCGCCGGCGCAATCCGGCGTGCAAGCTCCGGTGCGGCTGGAAGGATTGCAGAGGTTCCAACCGCCGGGGTTGTCCAATCGCGAGGGGCGGATCCAGCGGCTGCCCTCCGGCTTGCGGTTCGAGGACGACGAGGAGCAGCCTCTGCCCGAGACCGAGGACGACCCCCGTTACCGCCGCCAGACCCGCTATCCTCATTCCGACATCCAGCGCCAACCGTCCGGCAACTACGACCGGTTGTTCTTCCCCGTGGGCGCGGAGCAGCGAGCCTACCCGCGCATCGGCGGACTTCGGGCGGACCAGCCCGACCTTTCCGACCTGAATCTGAATTATCATCTGCCCTTTGCCGCCGCACGCAGCGTGGCCACCAACGCGGATCTCCGCGTGGGCTGCCTCTACTACGATATCACCACGCTCTCCACCTCGTGGCTTTACAGCGACAATGTGGACCGCGCCGAATTCAACCCCCGCGACGGCCTCGTCGGCATCTTCACCTTGAACGGCGTGGCGATGATCCAACTGCTCGAAAATCTCCGCCTCGCCGCCCGCGTCGGGCTGGTCTACCTGCCGCTGCAGGGTGAATTCGGCGTCGCCGGCTTCATGACCGAATCCACCTCCGCCCGGTTGTTTCTCGGCGACAGCGAGCAACTCCGCGCCCAGCTTTCCTACGACCTCCAGTTTGCTGACTGGAACTTCCTCTTGTACGACGAACTGCGCGCCACCCAGGTCCTCTTCGACGACCGCTTCGATAGCCGCGCCGGCGAATCCTTTGATGAAACCGACCGTGCCGGGCGCTACGTTTTCCGCAGCACCTACAGTGGCAACAATCTCCGGGTCAACGAACGCGACCGCACCGACAGCACCGTCTTCAGCTACCTCAATAACCGCGTCGGGTTTGCCGCCGACCGCCTCGTCCCCACCGAAACCCGCGTCGGCTTCGGCGCCTACCACATGAACTACTGGTATCTCAACAACGACTCGCAAGGCGACGCCCCCACCACCCGCGACGTCGGCTTCGTCACCCTGCGGTCCGAACGCGCCAACCTGCGCTTCCAACCCTTCGCCTCCTACCAGATCTACCGTTCCGGCGAGCGGGAGTGGGATCAGGAAGTCCGCGCCGGCCTCGAAGGACCCGTCACCGAAAACCTCAAATTTTCCGGCAGCGTCGGCTATTTCCTCGGCGGTCGCACCGACCGCGACCGCTTTATCGCTGGCGCCAGCGTGCGCCACCAGATCGGACCGCTCACTTCCCAGTCCTTGGATTATCGCCGGGAAGTCACCGCCCCCGAACAGGACCTCGAACAATCCTACTCCTACCACCTTCGCCAGACCCTTGGCCCGCGTCTCGTCGCCGATGCCTTTGTGTCCTACGCCACTTTCGAAGACCTCGATGGCAACAACACCGGCACCACCGAATTGCGCGGCGGCCTGCTCTTCACCTCTTTCTATTCCGGCCGCACCACCTTCCGCCTCGGCGCCGTGTACTCCCGGGTGCGCTACGACAACTCCAACCTCGGCGAATGGGATCGCTGGAGCGCGGCCGCCCAGGTGCGTCATCGCTTTTCCGAATCTTGGGAAGCCATCCTTTCCTATCAATACCAGACCCGCGCTTCCACCCTGCTCGGCGACAGCTACGATGAGAACCTGGTCATGTTCACCCTGACCCGCTATTTCAACGCTACCGACCGCCGCGCCGAATCCGCCGAGCCCGACCGCCGCACCGAACCCGCGGTGCCGCTGCGGAGTCTGTAGCCGGTTCGCCGGTGAAGTTTTGTCCGCCTTCCCGGCCCTTGCAGATTTGACCCCGCCTCCGTTTTGCCGCAAACTTGCGGCATGGCGAACTCCTTCGGTCAGCTTTTTCGCATCACCACCTGGGGCGAATCTCACGGCGGCGGCGTCGGCGTCGTCGTTGATGGCTGCCCGCC
>JAFMIX010000330.1 GCA_017853785.1 Verrucomicrobiales bacterium | reverse complement strand
CGCGGTGAAATCCATTGAACCGCGTGGCGCTGCGAATTACTTTTGACCCATGCAACACTCCCCCGGATTTCTCAAACTTGACGCCGAAGCCAAAAAACACGTCGAGGAAATCAGCAACGCCGAGGCGCGGGCGCGGCTCGCCGCCAATCCCAAGGTCGTGCTGCTGGACGTGCGCGAGGACAGCGAATGGCTTGCCGGCCACGCCGCCGAAGCCGCGCATCTCGGCAAAGGCGTTCTGGAACGCGACCTCGAACTGCGCTTTCCCGATCCGAACACGGAGTTGATCATGTATTGCGGCGGCGGGTTTCGTTCCGCGCTGACCTGCGCGGTGGCGCTGCAGATGGGCTACCGCAAAGTCACCTCGCTCACCGGCGGTTACCAGGCGATGGTGGCTGCCGGCTGGCCGATGAAGCCGGGCGCATGATCCCGCCAAAGAAAAACGGCGACCCGTCACCGGATCGCCGTTCGTGAATTCAGTTTGTTCCGCGCTCAGATGCCTTTCTGGATCATCAGGCGGAGCAAATCACCGACGCGGTTGCTGTAACCCCATTCGTTGTCATACCAGCTCACGAGCTTGAAGAAGCGCTTGTTGAGCTCGATGCCGGAGCCGGCGTCGAAGATGGAGGACGATTTGCAGTGGATGAAGTCGGTGCTGACCACTTCGTCGGGGGTCCATTCGAGCACGCCCTTGAGGTAGGTTTCGCTGGCCTTCTTCATCGCGGCGGAGATTTCCGCGTAGCTGGTGTCCTTGGTGGTCTTCACGGTCAAGTCCACGCATGAAACCGTCGGCGTCGGCACGCGGAACGCCATGCCGGTGAGCTTGCCCTTCACTTCGGGGCAGACCAGCGCCACGGCCTTGGCCGCGCCGGTGGTGGACGGGATGATGTTCTGCGCGGCGGTGCGGCCACCTTTCCAATCCTTCTTGCTCGGGCCGTCCACGGTCTTCTGCGTGGCGGTGTAGGCGTGGATGGTGGTCATGAGGCCTTCCTCGATGCCGAAGCCTTCCTTGAGCAGCACATGGACGAGCGGCGCGAGGCAGTTCGTGGTGCAGGAAGCGTTGGAGACAACGTGGTGCTTCGCGCCATCATACTTGCTGTCGTTCACGCCCATGACGACGGTGATGTCTTCGTTCTTGGCGGGAGCGGAAATGATGACCTTCTTCGCGCCGGCGGTGATGTGGCCGTAGGCGGACTTGGGGTTGGCCTTGTCGGCGTCGGTGAAGAGGCCGGTGGATTCGATGACGACGTCCACGCCGAACTTCTTCCACGGCAGTTCCGCCGGGGTCTTGGCGCTGACGACGTGGATGTCTTTGCCGTCCACGACGAGGACATCATCCTCGGCGACGGTGGGCGCGGACTTCTTCGAGCCGACGGTGCCGGCGAAGCGGCCCTGGGTGGAGTCGTATTTCAGCAGGTAGGCGAGGTTGTCTGCGGGAACAATATCGCCCACCGCGACGACTTCGATTTCTTTGCCGACCATGCCTTGTTCGACCAACGCCCGGAAAACCAGGCGTCCAATGCGGCCGAACCCGTTGATTGCGACTTTAATTGCCATAATTTTATTTTCGATTTTGGAACTGCTTCAGGAAGCGCGTTTCACCGCGTTTCGAGCTGTGGATGTTATCGCCCACCGGCAGAGGGTCAACACGAATCCTACCGGGATTTGGCCCTCTTTTATTGATGTCGGCGGCGGCGGCGGGGAAACTGGCGGGCTACTCCGCGTTCGGATACGAGCCGAGGACTTTCACGAAGTTGCACTGCCGCTCCAGCTCGGCGATTGCCTTGGCGACCTTGCGGTCGCTGCTGTGGCCGTCGCAGTCGATGAAGAAGAAATATTCCCACGCCTTCCGTTTGCTGGGGCGCGACTCGATCTTAGTCATGTTGATCTTGGAGCGGCGCAGCGGCGCCAGCGCTTCAAAGAGCGCGCCCGCCTTGTCCGTGATGCCGATCATCAGGCTGGTGCGGTCGTTGCCGGTGGCGGGGCTGCACTGGCGGCCCAGCACGAGGAAGCGGGTGGCGTTGTCGGAATTGTCCTGGATGTCGCCCGCGAGGGTGCGCAGGCCGTAACGCTCGGCGGCGAGGACCCCGGTCACGGCGGCGGCGTTTTTGTCGGCGGCGGCGCGTTCGGCAGAGCGGGCATTGGACGAGGTCTCGATGATTTCCGCGTCCGGAAGATTTTTCTGCACCCAGCCGCGGCACTGTGCCAACGCCTGCGGATGGACGTAAAGTCGGTTGACCTTTGGCTGCCCGACGCGGCTGGCGAGGCAATACTGGATGGACAGCACGAGCTGCGCGACGATCTTCAGGTCGCTGTCCATGAACATGTCGAGCGTGTGCGTGACGACGCCTTCGGTGGAGTTCTCCACCGGCACGACACCGTAATCGGCGCGGCCGCGGGCGACTTCCGTGAAGACATCGGCGATGGTGCGTTGCGCGGCGTAATTCAGGCTCGCGCCGAACTTGCGGACGGACGCCTGGTGCGTGAAGGTCGCTTCCGGCCCGAGATAGGCGATGGTCATGGTCTTCTCCAGCGAGAGTGCGCTGGACATGATTTCGCGGTAGATGGCGCGCAACGAGGCTTCGGTGATCGGCCCGGTGTTCTGCTTGCAGACGCGCTGGAGCACGGCGAGTTCGCGGTGCGGGGC
>JAFMIX010000329.1 GCA_017853785.1 Verrucomicrobiales bacterium | reverse complement strand
CGATGCCCAGCTTCGAGCCGATCGCGATTTCGCTGGTGGCGTGGTCGAGCACGTCGGCCGGGCCCTTGGTGAAGATGCTGTCGCGTTGCGGGTCCGTGTTCGCGAACAGATGGAAGAGCACCTCGCTGGTGTTGTGCACGTCCACCTCGGCGTCCACCACCACGATGTATTTGGTGAACATCATCTGGCCCATGCCCCAGAGGCCGTGCATGATCTTGTAGGCCTGCATCGGATAGGTCTTCTTGATGCTCACAAAAACAAGGTTGTGGAACGTGCCTTCCGCCGGCAGCGCAAGGTCCACGATCTCCGGGAAGTTCATCTTGAAGACGGGCAGGAAGAGCTTCACCGACGCGCCGCCCATGTAGAAGTCCTCCATCGGCGGGATCCCGACGATGGTCGCGGGATAAACCGCGTCCTTGCGGTGCGTGATGGCGGTGACGTGGAACACCGGATACGGCTCCGGCAACGTGTAGTAGCCGGTGTGGTCGCCGAACGGCCCTTCATCCCGCAACGGCTCGGTCGGGTCGATGTAGCCTTCGATGACGAAGTCGGCGTTGGCCGGGACTTCCAGGTCGTTGGTCTCGCACTTCACCAGCTCGACGGATTTCTTGCGCAGATACCCGGCCAGCAGGAATTCATCCAAGCCATCCGGCAACGGTGCCGTGGCCGCAAAGGGGAACATCGGGTCGCCGCCGAGGAAGATGCTCACGGGCATGCGCTCGCCCCGTTCGTAGTAACGCCGGCCATGACGCGCGGCGACTTTCTGGAGTTGCCAATGCATGCCGGTGGTCTTGTCGTCGTAGATCTGCACGCGATACATGCCCAGATTGCGCTCGCCGGTGTCGGGGTCCTTGGTCACGACGCAGGGCAGCGTGATGAAGCGCCCGCCGTCGAGCGGCCAGCAGCGGAGGATGGGCAAGTTGGCCAACGTTGCTGGTTGCCGGTTGAACGTTTCAGGTTGAGTCACATCCGGCGCCTTCGGCCAACTTGCAACCTGCAACTTGGAACTTTCAACCAAGTGAACGACTTCCTTGCACGGCCCATCCTTCACCACCTTCGGCTTGGCATGCCGCAAATCCAGCGCGAGGGAGAGCAGCTTCACGGCTTCGCGCATCGAGGTGGGGGGCTTGGCCTTCATCAGGCTGCCGAGTTCTCTGGCCACTTCATCCACCGTCTCCGCGCCCATGCTCATGGCCATGCGCTTGTGCGAGCCAAGCGTGTTGATGGCGACGGGGAAGGGGGACACCACGCCGTTCACCGTCGGCTTCTCGAAGAGCAAAGCCTTGCCGCCGTCGGGCGATTTCATCTCGCGATCGGCGATCTCAGTGATCTCGAGTTCGGTGGCGACGGGCTCGGAGATGCGCCTCAGTTCGCCCGCCTTGTCGAGGTGGTTGACCCAGTCACGGAAAGATTCAAATGCCATGCACGCAAGCTAGCAGAGCACGAAAATGGCGCAATGCCGCGCGGTTGCGCGAGAATCACGCAGCTTGCGCGAGATTGCTACGCTTTGAGCCGGCATGCGTGCAAAAAGTTCCGTAAAAGCTCGGTTTTTGGGTTGGCATCCGCATTGCGATGGGTAGGCTGCCCGGACTGAACCCATCACCCGAGTGATGACGTGATGGTTCGGAAAAAACCTAAAAAATCCCGCAATGAAAAAACTTACCAAGAAATCAGCCTTTACGCTCATTGAGCTGCTCGTCGTGATCGCGATCATCGCGATTCTGGCAGCCTTGCTCCTCCCCGCGTTGGCCAAGGCAAAAGCCAAAGCCCAACGCATCAACTGCGTCAACAACCTCAAGCAGGTCGGCTTGTCCTTCCGCCTCTGGTCCGGCGACAATGATGACCGCAATCCACAGCGTGTGTCGGCGAAGGACGGTGGACCGAACTTCCAGAACAATGCTAATAGCGGCAACACCTACGCTGGCGTTGGAGCCAATCCCCCCAGTGCGCTTTGGCAAATTTTTGGCACCATGTCCAATGAGTTGAGCACTCCCAAAATCCTCTATTGCCCCTCAGAATATGATTCAGCCGCATCCCAGGCGACGGTGTGGCGCGACGCCAACACCACCACTGTTGATTTCGACGGCAATGACAACTTGAGTTACTTCCTTGGATTGGATGCCGATGAAGTAAATCCTCAAATGCTGTTGGCCGGCGATCACAACATGGGACCGGGCACCCCCAACAACAACACGATTGCGCCTCAGGCGACTGCTATTTGGGGGAATGCTGCTGCCTCTGTCCTTGTCACGAGCGCCACAGCGAACGGCACCTCAACAAATGCAAATCAACTTGGTGCGGCATGGGCCGACAATGGTCATCAAAAGCAGGGCAACATCGCTCTGGCTGACGGCAGCGTCCAGCAGGTTACCATTTCCAAGCTGCGGGAAGCTTTTCAAAACACTGGCGACACGGCGAATCCGCACAACCGCCTCGTGTTCCCGTAATCCAAAGCCAAGCAACATTTCAACACGAAGGGTGCCCGCTCGGGCACCCTTTCTTTTTGTTCATCGCGGAATTCCGGGCGACTGGGACTTGTCATCGTTCGCGCTTGAAACTAGCCTAGAGGCGCGTTCCGTTTCTCAACTTGGAGTTCGGGTAAATGGAGCGGGCATGGCCGGTGTAGCGGAACGGGCGGCTGTGAATTGG